>NZ_MU078694.1:300000-519177 GCF_014078525.1 Nitrosopumilus sp. b3 | reverse complement strand
TCTGCCACTTCAGACTCTGCCACTTCAGACTCTGCCACTTCAGACTCTGCCACTTCAGACTCTACCACTTCAGACTCTACCACTTCAGACTCTACCACTTCAGACTCTACCACTTCAGACTCTACCACTTCAGACTCAAAGACTACATACACACGTACATCTGACTCAAAGACTACATACACACGTACTTCAGACTCTACCACTTCAAATACAAACTCATTTTCAGAAGACTCTGATTATACCCAAGTTACAAAAACAGAACGAGATGAAAAAAATTCTGACATTGTTCAACTAAGTAATGCAAGATCAAACGATTCATCAAATGACAAATCAGTAGTAAAAAGTTCATCAAACTCTGATTCTGCCAACGCAAACGATTCCCCTAATGACAAATCAATTATTCGCACATCCAACTCTGATAAATACCCCGTTTCAGAAGGAGTATTCTCAACTAATGTGGACATTGTTCACGGTTCTGGAATTACAGGTGAAGATGTAAAAGTTGCAGTACTTGATATTGTATTTGATACTGAAAATCCAAAAATCTCTGATAACATTGTAGATTTTAAATCATTTAGAAATTCCTTTGAAAACTCTATGGTTCTCCAATCTATTGAACAAGGCGAAAGTCAAAGTCACGGAACAGCAGTTGCTGAAATCATATCTGATGTTGCTCCAAACTCTGGACTTTATCTATATGAGATGAACACGGATGTTGAATTTGGACGTGCAATTGATGAGGCAATTGCAAATAATGTAGATGTAATTGCAATGGCAGCAGGATGGCCAAACTTGCCAACTGATGGTTCCAGTCATATAACTAAAAAAGTTGAAGAAGCAATTAATCATGGAATCTCTGTAATTGTACCATCAGGAAACTTTGCAGAAAAACACTGGGAAGGTTCTTTCTCTGATAGTGATCTAAATTCATGGCATGAGTTTGCAGAAAGTGATGAAGGGCTATCTCTATCAGTTTCTGAATCTCAAATTAACAATAAAGTCCCAATCATGATTTATCTAAACTGGAATGATGGAATGGGTGACTCATCTGACTTTGATTTGGTACTTGTAGATCCATTGGGTCAAATTGTAGATTATTCTGCAAACACTCAGACCTCAGACTCTGAAAAAACTGAAAGCGTATTCTTTATGCCACAAATGGCCGGATTGTATGCTTTGGGAATATCTTATGTGGGTGAACTAAAATCCCCATCAGACGTACCAAAACACTCCACTATGGAGTTATTTTCAGTTAACAACAGTATAGAATATCCTGTATCCTCAGGTAGTGTCGTAGTCCCAGCTGACGCTAAAGGTGTCATTGTAGTTGGAGCAGTAAACAGCATGGATGGAAAATTGGAATCATTTAGTTCCCATGGCCCTACAAATAATGGTAAATCAGTTCCAAGTGTTGTAGGTCCAAACGGTGTCACTACAATTGCATATGGTGGCAACTTGTTTTATGGAACATCGGCTACTACTCCACATGTTGCAGGAATTGTTGCACTTATGATTGACTCAAACTCTGAATTGTCTCCTGAGCAATTATTGAATGAAATTGAACAAAATGCAAGACCCAATTCATCACAAGGTAACAATCTAAATGAATATGGATATGGAATTGTTGATGCATCATTCATTGCATCTCAAAATTAATCTTTAATATTTTCATCAATTATTTTTGTATGTTCTCAAAACACATTCTGAATATCTTGGTTTTACAATACATTTGAAAAATGTGTGTAATCAGATTACAAACAAGTCTATACTAATACGATAGTATATCATAAAGTAATGAAAACGCTGACGACAACTGAGCATTCTGGAATTAAACTTCTAAGTGTGATGGTAATAGCTGGCGTGGTCTTTTCTGGCATGACTTTTTTTATGCTAGGTAATGGATTCACGTCGTCTTTGCTTTCTGATAAAAACTACGAAATGCTTTGCAACACTGGATTGTGTTTTGATCCTTCATCTGCATCATTCCCTACTGGAATATTTATTCAACAAAGCCAAGGTTTTGATTCACAAATGATGGGAACAAACACTGATAGCTTCTCGGCATTCCGAGCAGTAAAGACTTCTGTATCTGACATTCAATTCACTGAAAATTCTGCCATTCTCTTTTCATCAAAAGACAGCTTTGTTAGAGAAGGATTACAGCAATCAAATGAAGGAGCAAGCGAAGTCTTGCGTGTCATGGGTTCTGGTCCAACAAATAACAGAGTCCTAGTTGGTTTTGATGAAGCACAATTGGGAACTGCCCTAGGTGATAAAACACTGGACTCTGCAAAACTGAAAATTTTTGTAGTTGACAATGATGGACGATGGCAAGAAGGTCAATCAGTTACGGTTCGTAGTTTAACTGAACCATGGCAAGAAGGAGTCGGTTCTAATGCACCATTTGCAAATTTTGTTGGAACACAAAAGGGTGTAACATGGGATTGCTCTGATGAGAATGCATGTGAAAATTGGGATGGTGGTAGCTTTATGGCAACTGTTACTGATACGGTAGTTATCTCAAATGACATATCTGGAAAATGGATAGAGTTTGATGTTACTAAAGACATCATGGCTTATCTTGATGGTACTCCAAACTATGGTTGGGTAATCATGAAAAGTGATGAGGACTCTTCAGGTAGAATCAACATTGCAGCACGAGAAACTCAGGCAAACATTCCGCAATTGGAACTAACGTTCACATAAAACAAACCTCTTTTTTCTTATTTTTCTTTATTTCAAATCTGTTCCTGCATGATTTTTAGTTTGGGAATAATTTTTACCCTGAAACCTCATATCTGTGAAGCTTAAATTGGGCTACTTTGGAAATTCGCTGGGATCGTGGTCTAGCTTGGTATGATTCTGCGTTTGGGACGCAGAGGTCGCGAATTCAAATTTCGCCGATCCCACCAGAATCATTATCTTATTATCAAATCATTACCTTTACTCTTTGCCGAGCGATGAAGAAGAGTTAGAGAATTGACTTTGAAATGAAGTAAACTAATTGGCTCTGAGCTCCGGCATGTTTTTATGAATTCTTTGAGGTGTTTTTTTATTGAAATTTGAGCGCCGTGATATCCTGCTAATTGTAGGGCTTTTGCTATTTATGATAGGGCTTATTCCGTTTATGGCTCCAGTATATGCTGCAATTATTGTGATTCTCATGTATTTTGGAATCAAGGTGTATGTTGGGAAACGAAAGCAATCAATCCAAAAAGATGTGGGTGAGGGAATTTGTATGGAGTGTGGTTCTCAAGTTTTTAATAAAAAATGCCCTAATTGTGACTATTCCAAAGAATAATTCCTACGTTTGCCTTAATAGAGATAAATCCCAAAAAAATTCATGTTTTTAAGATATATGACTTTAACAACAAGCTCAACTTTTCCTCAATTTCATTCTAAAAAGAGTCCTATATTCAATCAAATTAGGAAACAACAATGATTCGTAATCTATCTCTAGTTTTATCATTGGTCTTACTTGCAGGAATTATTGTTCCGGTATATGCTCAAACAAATTCAGAGCATGTTGTGATTAATGAAGTGGATATCAATCCGCCTGGAAATGATGCAACATCAATCTCTGAATGGGTGGAAATTTACAATCCAACAAACTCTGATGTTGATTTGGGTGGTTGGAAAATTGCATCAACTACAGTTCTCAAAAAAACAATGACAATACCTGATGGAACCATAATTAAACCTGGCCAATTTTTAACATATTCTTATCAAAGTGTCTGGTTTACTGATTCAAATGAAATGGTGGAATTAAGAGACAAGAATGGAGTTGTAGTTGATAAGACTCCGCTAATTGCCGATATTCAAAATGACTTTAAATCTTGGCAGCGACTCTTTGATGGATATGATTTTGATAGTTCTGATGATTGGAAGTTTGCAACTTCCACTGCCGGTTCATCAAATGGAAAGATTTTAGAAACTAAAGCATCTGATGAAGTCACTGTAACTGCGTCCACTGACAAGTCATCATATTTGTTTGGCCAAACTGCTACAATAACTGGTAGTGTATCAAAAGAAGTTTTTATCGTAAAACCATTTTTCCAATCAGAACCAATTAAAGTAGAAATTTCAGGCCCAAATTATTTTCAATCTCTAAAACTATACCCTGATTTGAATCTCAAATACAAAACAACACTCAACTTACATCAAGTTCTGGGAATCAAAGAAGGTGAATACACTGTATCTGTTTTCTATGCTGGTGCAAGTGCCAAAACAAATTTTTCTGTGGGATATGAGTTATTGGAGCAAAAAACTAAAGATGATTCTTCTCTAAGTATTATTACTGATAAATCACAATACATTCCAGGACAACTTGTTTCAATAACTGGAGTTACTTCAGAAACAATTCCATTTGAAGGAATGAAATTAACTGTAAAAGATCCTCAGGGGAAAGTTGTTTCAAGTGGTAATCTATACCCTACAAAAGATAAATTTTCAACCAGTTTGTTTTTGACTACTGTAAACCCTGTCTATGGGACATATGAGGTGTATGCTGAATATTTTGATAAATCTGCCTTGATTTATTTTGATGTAAATAAGGATGTCAAAGAAAATGTGCCAATTTCACTATGGACTGACAAAGAAGTCTATGGACTTGGTGAAACTGTAAACATTACTGGAAGATTAAATGACAAATGGGTTGATTCATTTGATTTAGAAATTGTTCAGACCAAGAATCTTTCTTTGGGTGGATCTACTGGTGGGGGGTCTACACTGAAAATCCTCGATGTTGTAAGATTAGACGGTGATAGTAAATTCAAATATTCATTTAAAATTCCACAAAGCGACACACGATTGGGCGGCTACTCTATAAAGGTCAGTAAAGATATTGGCTCTGCAACAAAATTCATTCAGGTTGTAAAAGATCCATCCACATATGTAAAATCAAATGTCCCTCTTACAGTATTCACTGATAAAACTCTCTATGAATTTGGTTTAGATAAAAAAATCATAATCACAGGACAAATAGCAAATACTGTTTCTCGTGCAAGTTTTGAAACTGCACCTGTTAAAGTTACGATCTTGACAGAAGATGGCAAACCATTACAAATTATCGGTTCTTCTGACGCAGGAAAACTATCTACAAGTGGTGTTTCAATAGGGTATGATTTTACTGCAATTCCTGAATCCTCTGGAATTTTTACTGTTACAACTGAGTTGAGCAAACTCATTTTCTCTGAAGGAAAATATACTGTTCAAGCAAAGTATGAAGGTCTATCAGCTTCTACTAGTTTTGAAACTGCAAATTCCCTTGATTTGAAAGATGGTGCAATTCTCTCACTTGACAAAGAAGTCTATGGTTTGGGTGAAACAGTTCGTCTTACTGGAATTTTTCCTCCTCTTGCTGACAAGTTTCCAGTAATTTCAATTACAAAACCTGATGGTTCTAGAAGTGATTTTGGTGCAGTAATTGATGATCAAAGATTTTCATTTGACTGGAAAACTCCGATTGCAGAAAAAACTCAAAATCTAAAGATTGATGACAAGGAAAGAGATGTTAAAAAATCTAATTTTGGAATCTATAAAATTAAAGTATCCACAGCTTCTGAAAGTAAAGTTCTTTTCTTCAAAGTATCTCCTGATCCTGAAAATGACACACTGTCAAAAACCCCTATCTTTGTAACAACTGAAAAATCATTATACAAGGCTGGTGAAAAACTAAAAGTTGTTGGTAATATCATTAAACGTACTCAAGGTGATAGTGGACAAGGGCTTGTGGTTCCTGAGCGAGTCTCAATCAAGGTTGTTGATGGAAAATTCCCATATAAACAAATTCATGAATCATCTGTTTATCCATCCCAAGGTGGTGACTTTACAAGTCTTTTCGAACTCCCTGCAACAATATTTGCTGAAGGAAGTTATACTGTAAAAGCAACATATGCAAATACTAGAACTGAAACAACATTTTCAGTTGTAAATGATTTCACTTTTGGAGTTGATGCTCCATTATCCCTTTTACTATTCACTGGCAAATCTGAATATTATCCAGGCGATGTTGTAGAAATTTCTGGAAAACCAAACAAGCTAATTTATCTTGAGAAGTTTGAAGTGAGTGTTGCTAAGAAAACAGGAAGTGAAATAACATGTGGCTCTTTTATTTGTGGTAAAAGTCATGGCCCTGTAACTACAATACGCCCTAGTTCTTCTGGTACCTTTACATACCAATTCACTATTCCTTCATCTCCATCAGCAATTGGCTCATACGAAGCATTAGTTGATGCTGATTTTGAAGCAAAATCCATTAAATTCAATGTAGTTGAAAAACCAAAAACTCCAACATTAGATACGCTAATTGAGAAAGAAAATAGACTTTCTGAAGACGCAATTTCTATTTTCACTGCTGAAAAAACTGTAAATGACCAAACAGTTGCACCACGTGTTATTTCCGGTTCTTTGATTACCCCTACTAGAGGAGATGAATCAAATGTCAATCTCAAAGTTTCAAGTGAATCTGGAGTTTGCATAATTGGGACTGATGCTGATTGTCTTGTGAGTGAATCTACACGCAAACCTGGCCAAATCTATGATGTTGTTGAAGTTGATGGGATGTCTTTGAATGTAAGGTACAGCGGTCCTGATGTACGATTGGAAAAATTTAGCATCCTGCCTGAGTCTTCAGATGCATTTTTGTCTGATGCAAATTGGAATGTTGAGATTATCAAAGATGATCAAGCCTCTCGTTTCTATTACAAAATCACATACAAAACTCTAGAGTAAATTCAAAATACTCTCTACTGTATAACTGATTAAAGTGAAATTACAGGTGTTAATGTTTTATCAGGATGATCCAAAAAAATGCACAGCTGCTAAAATGGTCAAATTCGGTCTTGCTCAAAACATCAAAAAAATTGGTACTAAAGGGCTAGTCTTAGATCCGTTCTCAGAAAAGACACTTCTTCCCAAAGATAAATTCCTGATAAATTCTATAATTGGTATTGATTGTTCATGGAATCTTGCAGATCAAGCTTTTTCAAAAAAATTTAATGGAATAAAGAGAAAACTCCCTCCTTTGCTTGCAGGTAATCCAGTAAATTATTCAAAACTCAACAAGCTTACTACTGCTGAAGCATTATCTGCATCGTTAATAATTCTGGGAGAAAAAGAACAAGGTTTGGAACTACTTAACAAATTCAAATGGGGCCATACATTTTATGAATTAAATAAAAATCTCTTTGATGAGTACTCTAAACTTGAAAACGAATCTCAGATAGACTTGATCCTAAAGGATTATGGTTTGGCTTGATACCTCTTTTTTAAGAAAATTATACTTAGAAAAATAACTACTGGAATTATCCAAAACCAAACATTTGATTCATTTTCTACAAAAACTTTGTCACTAGGAATACTTGAAGGTAATCTCTCCCCTTTTTCTGTTACAATAAAACTTGATTCATAAAAATCAGGTTTTAACACCGAGTTTGAAATCGCAAATATTTTGATGTTGTTTGCACCCATTCCAAAATCTTTTGTAGTCTCTGAGGGAATTGTGATTGTGATGCTTTCATCATCTAGTTCAATTGTTTTTGATGATATCATTTCTCCATTACTATTTGTTAAAAAGTAAAGAATGCTGTCTGAATTTTCTGCTTTTATATCCACGTTAAGTTCTGCACTTTTTTGTAATGTGTTTTTAATATCTACTTTTTTGATTTTAGGAAACTTTGCATTTTCAAACTGCTCCCACTTTCCAATTTTAAATGGATATGATTCATCCTTGAATTCCCTCACTGTTATTGTTCTTGATTCTGGTGAATACGATTCAAGATAAAATGGACCGTTGCTAATCACTGCATGATTGTTGTTTTCAATCCATTTGATTGAATAATCATATCTGTTTTCAAAATATACTGTATCTCTATAATCTTTTAAAGCATTTGGAATGTGGTTCGTATTTTTGAATTCCTGCAAATAACTTTTGATAGTATTTGCATCGTTTGGAATAATTAATGATAGCCAGTTTACATTTTTACTTGTAGCGCCTGATCTTGAAAATGACGCTTTCCCATCCATTACTGCTTCTTCCATTGCAGCGTAAATCTCCCATGGCATTGAGCTCCATAATAATGCCCATTCTGCAATCTCTCCTTCATCAAAATGCCAATAATCTACGTAAATCTCAATTGTATCTTCATCAATCACATTTACTCCTTTGATAGTCTGAATACTCTGAGCAGCTCTTGGTGTAAACTCTGTATCAAATGTTCTGTCATTTTCATCTGTTTGTGTGCCCCATTCTATGGTAAAATATAATGAATGAAGAATATCATTCATGTCCATTTTTTGCCCATTGTGCCAATTGCTAAATTCAAAATCAAATATTATTTTGCTTATTGCCTGAGAATCTACTTTTACATTAGCCCATTGTTGCAAAACTGGATTCCATATTTTTGATTCAAATGGGATGTCTAATTTGTCATTAGGCCCTGCAGTTTCAACTCTCCACTCTGCTCTGACTGGAATTGTCTCGCCAGTAAATGGATGCTTGAATGTTCCAGGATCTGATATGATGCCCCAAATGTGTCTGCTATAGCTATCAGTTAAACCCATAACTGGATTCCACGCACCTTGATAGATTTGCTTGACTCCAATTACAAATTCATCACTGCTACTTTTAGCATTAATTGGTGTGAATCTACTTGGTACCCCTGCACCAAAGTCATTTACAATCCCTGAAACTTTCTCATTTGCAACGTATTGATCAACTTTGCTTGCCAAAAAAACTCTAACCGATTCATTAACCCCTTCGATAACTGCTTCTTGAATTAACTCTGATCTTTTCTCTGATGATTCAAAATCTCCCGTGTAAATTTTCTGAGTTAAAGAATCTAACTTGTCATTTTCATAATTCCAATATGATAAATCATTGAATCCTGGCATGTTTGAAAACCAAGGAGAGTACATCTGTCCTAATCCTACTGAATCATACCTTACAAATGCAGAGCGTGCCCATCCTTCAGTATACAAACTCCATTTCAAATCTGAAGGATTTGAGCCATACACTACAACAAATGCTTTATTCAAATCTCCAAAATCTTTTTTGACTGTAAATCCGATTTTTTCAAGTTCAACTGATAAAATTTCTCCGATTGATTTTCTAACTGGATCATCACTTCTAATAAAAATTGTAATTTCTATTGGCATGCTTGAAATTTGCCACTTTCCATCAATCTTTTCAGCCCCATTCTCTTCTAGAACATTGGTGATGATTTCATTTGCAAGAGTAGGATTGTATTTAAAATTAAATGACTCTAACTGCTTGATTATGGTAAGATATTCTGGATCTGATGGACTGTAATATGAAATAATTGGTGATCCGTACCCTCCCATCAATTCATTAACAATTAATTTCCTATCCATCAAATAATTCAATGCAAATCTAATGTCTCTATTTGAAAATGGATTAAATTTTTCAGATTCTGCAGGATTTACTAATATGCTATATGATCCGCCTGTGGAATCAAAAACCTGTAATCCTTCTCTTGATTGAAGATTTTCTAATCTGTCTGATGAAATTCTATAATAGTAAACATCAAGATTTCCGTTCCTTACTTCTTCTAATGCTGTATTTTCATCTAAATATTGAATGAATTTTACTGAATCAAAAAATGTATTTTTTTCTGCAAATACTTCATTATACATTAAAGTTGCAATTGAAAGAGCTAGCAGTATAACTAGCAATTTTTTCATGCTCTTATTTTCAAAGGCTTGTAATAAAATCTATATCATAATAACTTCCAGTTAATAGTTCTTAAAACCTATATCACTCCATGAATCAAAAAATAAAGTTGAAAATTTATCCTAAAATGGTACATGGATTAAGTGGAATTATTCAAGGTGGTGTATCTGTTGAAGATTTCTCAGCTGTTACAAAAATGAATCTTGCTGATTCTAAAACAATCCTTGAAGAATTTAGAAAAAATTACATTGGTACAAAAAAAGATGAAAATTATTATTTTGAAGATGGTGATAAATTAAAAATTGCAGTCAAGTTACTTGAAAAGGGATACCCTATAGATGAAATTTCTGCTGCGGTTGACTGGAAGGATTTTGAAGGTTTAACAGGGGAAATTCTATCGTCTAAAAATTTTGCAGTCATAAAAAATATGATTCTTACAAAACCACGTATGGAAATTGATGTAATTGGAATTAGATTGGGTATTGCAATTTTAATTGATTGCAAACATTGGAAGCGATATAGTTCTTCTGCATTACAAACTGCAGTCAAAAAACAAATTGAGAGAACAAAACACTATGTAGAAAAAACCCCTGGGTCGATGGCCGTTCCTGTAATTGTCACCTTATATCAGGATAAAATAAATTTCATTGAGAACGTTCCAATAGTTCCAATCTTTCAATTTTCTTCATTCATTGATGAATTTTATGGAAACATTGATCAGATGAAGACTATAGAAACAGACTAGTTATGAAAAACACTACTCCTCCAATGACAAATGCTTTGGTAATTTTCAATGAATTGTCTAGTGCTTTAGAATAATCTTCGTATATTCCCTGCCCCATAACTTTGACATTTGCCTCATTTTCTAAAATTTCAAATTTTGCAGTCGTTGTTTCTGATTCAGCACTCTTGGCAATCTGTAAAAACCACTTTGAAAGTTTGTCTGCACTCGTGATTAACCCTAGCTGATAGTACCCATTTCTGTTTCTAGCTTTTACTGGGGCATAGTGAGTGTCTGATGTACAAATTTCTAACAGGTTGTAGCCTCTTTTTGAAAAATTATCTATGACCTTCTCTCTGATGCCGTTTTCCATGTTATTTGCATCTGCCCATCCAAGAAAGAATTTTTTTTCATTTATTACCAGACATACAATTCCTAACCCTCCCATCCCTAAATCTTCTGTCCACACATCCATGTCATCAGAATTGGCATATCCGAATTCAATTGGGTGACTCTCTTTTGTAATAAGGGAATCCAAACAAGACTTTGCAGCTTTTAGCATGTCTTCACCATCTTCTTTTGAAATCTCTTGACCCATTGCATTATGGCAATCCACTATCATAGTTCTTGCATAATTTCTATTCTTTGCATATTGCTCAATTTCTGTTTTCATGTAGCTTGGGATGTCTTCCATACCGTGTGGTGATAAAGACAAAAACAATAACGGGTTGTTGCCAAAAAGTAATCCTATTACTCTTGCTTTGTTTATTTGTACTGTTACAGGCTCAGTGCAATGTAGTCCCTCTTCTTTGACTTTGCTGTCTTCTATTTTTTTTAAATAATTTTCCACTTCATTTCTTGATGGTAAATTCAATGAATGATCAGAAATGCTGTGCATGACCATTGCAGTTGATGATAAATTTTTGTAAATTAGATATGGGATGTTACTTCCTCCTACTGGATGATATGGTCCAGGATGAATTTCTGGCAACACCATTCTGAAATCTGTTTTTCCGTTAGGTGATGATAATCTTAATTGTGATGTGGTGACTTTGGCTTGACTTGAGCGCTGCTCCATTAATTTCTCGGCATCTTCAAAATCATTTCCCTGTGATGCAAGATATGCTTGAATTGTTTTATGTGTGCTCTCCATTCCTGGTCTTCCAGCTCTATCTGTAAGAACTGACCATACACTGGCAATTATCATAAATGATATTCCATAAGCTAATCCAATAGGTTCGTAAAGTATTGAGAACCACATGTCTTGTGGGATTAACACAAAATACATTGCTAATGGCTGTATGAAGCAAATTGCCCAAGCTTTTTTGAGACTTGCTCCAAGTGTTGTAGTGTAAATCCCTATTCTGAAACTTGCAAAAAGCAATACTCCGAAAACAATGAAGAATAATTCTATCTCTTTTGCTAAAACAACACTTGATAGTAGGCCCATCAGTATTGTTACTGTCCATAACATGTTTCCAAAAAGCGATGAATGCAGTGACTTTGAAAATTCTTTTTTCTTTGAGAATCTAGTGTCTAGTAACTGAGTTACAACTAAAACTCCTAGAACAATTGGTAGTCTGTACCAATTTTGTTCAAAACCTAACTCACTCAAGTAACCAAAATATGTTGCAAGAACCATTACTGAGGCTACTACTAATGAAACAACTAATGAAAAATAATGTGATGATGGATTAACTAGAGTAAGGGAAAACCTATTGTGTATATTTGAAACATCGTCTGATTCTTGTTCCATTGTTTTTTCACGGAGCTAGGAAAAGATCGATTACCCATGAAACTACAATTAAGCTAATTGGAATGGATACTACGATTCTTGGATCTATTTTGAAACCTTTTGTTTCATCTTCAAAGAATCTCATTAATCCGCCACTTGATGCTGGCAGTGGTGCTGATTTCTTGTTACTACTCATTATACCTCGACATCCGGATTTTTACATAAAAACTTTATTGTTTTCCTTTAATTTTTTCTAATGTTTCTAGCACTGAATTGAGTGATTTTAGAATTTCCTGCTCTTTTTCATGGTTTGTTTCTGCCTCGAGTTCTTTTGAGAGTATTTGCAACTTCCTTTCAAGAGTTTCTTCTAGTCCTGATTTTTCTTTCTGAGATGTTTTATCTGACATGATCTCTTTTTTTTCTGGCTCGCGTCCGCAATTGATGCATAATGCGTGTCCTTCTTTCATCACTCTGACTCCTTTACAATATGGACAAGGATCTCCAAGTAATGTCGCCCCATTTAACAGCATTTCAGCAGCTTTTTTTGTAAGATCTTTGGACATTACTATTCATTGATTTTCTATCTAAAAAATCCGTTTATTTTTAATTTGTATGATTAATTCAAACAAGGCTTAATAGTGCGTAATATTGAATTTATTTCGAACGAATGGCAGTAATTTGTAATACTTGTGGTCTACCAGAAGACTTGTGTGCATGCGGTGAACTTGCCAAAGATAGCACTAAAATCATTATCCGATTAGAAACTAGAAGATTTAAGAAAAAAGGTACTATGATTGAAGGACTAGATCCAAAACTAAATAATTTAGAAACTGTTGCCAAAGAACTCAAAAACAAATATGCTTGTGGGGGAACTGCCAAAGAGGGTTACATCTTTTTACAGGGTGATCATAGAGACAGTATCAAAGACACTTTGATTAATTTGGGATTTGCTGCAGATACTATAGAATTACATTAGAATACATTGGAACATCCCAATAGAATTCTTCAATTCCTTGGAATCCCGTTTACTGCATTACAATCAATCATTCTTGGTTTGTTACTTGTTTCATTCCCAATGGGAATCTATATTGTATTTGAAAGTAACATTGGTGATGATATTAATTTTGAATACCCTCTAACATATTTGGCTATTTTTGAAGGTACAGAATTTTATCAAGCACCCCTTGATGTAACCCTTGGAGATGCATTTGTTGTTTTATGGATTTTTTATGCTACGTTATTTACAATTGCAATTTTAGGTCCAAAACATGGATTTTTAAAATCACTTTCACCCATCATCTCTTTTGGAAAATTCAATACGACAACAAACTATATGATTGGAATTACAAAATGGTTCTCAATCTTAATCCTGATTTCTGCAGTAATTAATTACGTTCAGGAGGCATTCGGCATAGTAACTGTGCCTCCTCTAGATGACAATTATCTAATTCAGTTTTTTTATGTCTCACTTGCGCCTTTGATTGAAGAATTTGGGTTTCGCCTAATCTTGATTGGCATCCCGCTGTTTGCCTTATATTCTCACAAATCATCTCTCAGATATTTTATCAAATGTCTATGGAATCCAAACACACTTCGAATATACGATTACAAAAAAGCATTTTTGCTAATTGCATTTGTAGGCGTCTTTTTTGGATTTGCACATATTGCATTTGCAGAATCTTGGACTGAAGGAAAATTTGCACAAGCTGCTGCCAGTGGCGTTATACTAGGTTGGGTTTATCTAAGATATGGGTTTGTGGCATCTCTATTGATTCATTGGGCTATGAATTATTTTGTCTTCTCTTATGCAAATTTTATTTCACAATTAAACTTCATCACTATTGAGGATGCCTTTTCTTACCCACTAATGTCTTCATTAGAAATATTGTTACTGATATCTGGGATTATCTCAATTTCAATTTTATTTGTAAATCGTTTTTATTCTAAAAACGAATCTGCATTAAAGATTTAGTGCTACTTTCAAACCTTTGTATCTATTTCTGATTGTGACTTCGGTCACTCCTGCAGCTTCTGCAACATCTCTTTGTGTTTTGTTTTCCCCATTTGTGACACATGCTACATAAAGTGCAGCAGCAGCTAATCCCATTGGATCCTTTCCTGCAGAAATTTTGTTTTCTTCTGCTGTTTGCAAAATTTTAGTTGCCTTTCTTTTTGTTTTCTCTGACAGTCCTGCCTTACTTGCAATTCTTGAAATACATTTTATCGGATCTACTACTGGCATTTTTAAATTCAATTCTCTCAGTAATAGCCTATAACATCTTGCAATGTCTTTTCTTTTGATGTTACTTGCTTGACCGATGTCTTTTAGAGTTCGTGGGGTTTCTGTATCTCTGCATGCAGCATAAAGTGCTGATGCGATTAGCGCTGAAATTGAACGTCCTCTGACCAAGCCTTTCTCTAGAGCTTTTCTGTAAATGTATGCTGCTTTTTCAATTACTGCGTCTCCTACTGCAAGTTTGTCTTTTAATCTGTCTAATTCACTAAATGCCTGTCTGAAATTTCTATCAACTGGCTCGTGAACTTGACTTCTGCTATCCCAAGTTCTTAGTCTCTCGATAGTACTCTTCATCGAAGCAGTCAATGGCTTTCCTGTTGCATCACGGTTTTGTGGGTTGATTACAGTGGCTAATCCCATATCGTGCATTGCAAGTGATGTTGGAACTCCTGCCCTACTCTTGTTTTCACCTTCATTTGAAAATGATCTCCATTCTGGCCCTGACTCTTCAACTTTATCAGTAATTACAAATCCACATTTACCACAAAAATTCTCTCCTGTATTGGCATCAGTGACAACTGTTCCTTGCCCACATCTTGGGCATTTGTCTTTTGGATTTACATTTTTAACCATCTTTATATCTCACAAAACCTTTTATGATACTATTTAAGATTTTCTAAATTATAGTTTATAAGTTTGTTGGTGATCCCAATCTTGATTTTTTTGATCTTACTAAAACTGCAATTCAGTTGATTTCTAAAATTTTTTTAATTTTTTCAGTAATATGTGGCTTGTCTTTTTGTTCTAGTAAAAATCTCAAATCTTCCATATTGTCTACATCCCACATTATTCTTTTAACAAAAACCATTGCAACATTTAGGGTGTGCTCTTTTGCAGTATTCATATGAATTTTATAACTGTCCTCATCATAATGGGTTTCCATTAAATCGATAGGCATTCTTGCAAGGGCATTTGTCCCATCAAATCTTCTTGAGGGAATAATTATTGCAAAATTTGGAGGTGACTTGTAGTTTAGCATAAAATCAATGTCCTGTGTTTTGATGTATGGAATGTCTTGAGGAAAAACAATGGATGCATCAAAATTGTTTTCTAAAAGATATTTGTCTGCAATTGCTACTGCGTTATTTACACTCTCTTCTTTTTCATCAATCAAGACAACTGCCTTGAATTTTTTTCCAATCTCTATTGCTTTTTCTTCTTTTGTTACGATTACTGTTTTATCAATATGAGGTGAGATTGAAATTGTGTGCAGAATTTCTTCTAGCATAACCTCACACAAATTTTCAATTTTTTCTGGAGATAAATCTAAACGTGTCTTTGCTTTAGAGAAAGTTTTTACAGGAATTATTGCAGCTATTTTCAAATTAAACGTGGACTTGTTTTAAAATGAAATTTGCTAATGCGTCTTCAGCTAATTTATTTTTCATAGTTATTTTAGTTTCAAAAACTCTCATATCCAAACTTTGAATTTTCTTTGTAAGTAATCTGTCTTTCGTATCTAATATTATGTTGGAACATACATCTGAATACATTTTTGCTAATCCATAAGCATTTGATTCAATTCCTGCTGCTTGCATGTATTTTGCTGCAGGCCCACTAATTGCATTCTCCCCAATCAGAGGACTCACTGCAACAACTTTTTTCTTGATTTTTGATAATTCTTTTCTAATTCCTTTAATCTGTAGCATTGGACCAATCGATGTTAGTGGATTTCCTGGAGCCAAAATTACCATATCTGCATCATGGATGGCATTCACTGCTTCAGGGTTTGGACGTGCCTTATCGGCTCCGATATATTGAATTCCTAAAACTGGATCTTTACCTCTGTGCTTTACCCAATATTCTTGTAAGTGTAATTCTCCTTTGTCCGTTGTAATTCTTGTTTCAATACTGTTATCTGTAACTGGGATGATGTTGGCACTTACTGCAAATTTCTCACACATCCATTTTGTGATGTCGCTAAGATTTTTTCCATTTTTTAACATATTTGTTCTAATCAAATGTGTTGCAGCATCTCTGTCTCCCACTCTGAACCATGTCTCTTCTCCAAAAACTTCCATTTGACGCAAAAAGTTGAAAGTATCTTTCTTCATTCCCCAACCTCTTTCTTGATCAAGTAAATCTGCTAAACCGTAAACGATAGTGTCGATATCTGGGCAAACATAGAGACCATAAAGCCAATAATTATCTCCAACATTGCTAATCACATTGACTTTGGATTCTTGAGCAACTAGCCCTCTAACTAATTTGACTGAACCTGTTCCTCCTGCTAATACTGTGATCATTCCATTTTCCCCTAAAACTATCAAGATTTGTTATATTACCTCATATTACTTTTTCAAAAAAATGCGATCAGAAAATTTAGGATAGGTTTATTACTGTTATTTTGTGAATTTTACTCGTGTCTAGGGCTGTAATTTTAACAGTTTTACTTGTGGGTCTTGTTGTATTTGGAACTTCTAGTCCTGCATGGGCTGCACAATTAGATGCACGAATAAATCCAAATGCTGATGAATCTCCATTTTCAATGCATTATCTAAAAACTGTCTTTATTGAATATCCTAACGGTGGACAACTCTTTGATGAACTCCAAGGAAAAGAATGGACTGTTTCTGGAGTTGCAGATTCTTCAAACCCTGGAGTTCGAGAATTAATGAATAAATTAAATCAAAAATTATCTGATGATGGAAGTCATGCAAAAATTTCCGACTTGAATGTGGCCTATGAATTCTTTCTTAAAGGAAGAAATATCAACACATCAATAGATTACAAAGTCCTTCTTGAAGGAACTCTTTCTGGTTATGTGATTACCCAAGATTCTCAAAGATCATTGGTAGATTTAGGATGGAGAGGTATGACTGTAAATGACGAAATTAACATTGATGGTGTTGAAATCAATATCCCAATTAACATGCTAAGAGACCAAGAACCTGAAGTTTTTAATGTGATCTCTGGAACTGAAGCCGAAGAAGTTCTTCATAGACCTGTAATCAATGCTGACTTTATTTTAGAACAGCCAATTACTAATTGGCACTTTTTGTTTGATCCTACTGGTATCAATGTAGATGCTGGAACATTTGGATTGGATGAATCTATTTCGGGATTTGTCGTCTCTACTTGGACTATGGGTGAAAGTAGTATTAGAGAAGGAAGACAAGTAGAAAGAGTATTTACAGCAGAAATTAATGCTGATGAAAGATATGTTATTAGAAGTGTACAATCTTCAGACACAGCTAACTTATCTTTAATTGGATTTGGTGCTTTGGATGTTTTGGATGGTCTTGAAATTGCAGGTGTCACTCCAACAACCCCTGAAGGTTATGGTACAACATCTACTGGTGATTTTCCAATTTTCATAGTATATGGAATGGCAGGACTAGCTGCAGTTGCAGGAATTGCATTTTTCTTTGTAAGTAGTAGATCTCTTAAAAACGAAAAAGTTGGTCAACAAGGAATTGATCCTAGTAGATTAGTTGGTTATCAAACCAGTGCATCATCTGGAGGTTATCAAACCAATAGAGGTGAGGCCCAATTAAAAGATGAAACTGATTATCAACAAACTAGAAGTGTTTATGAAGACACAGCACCTCAAGAAACAACAACCCCTCCTCCAACATTGGCTAGTCGTGAAGAGGCAGCATGTGGCTGTGCTGCATCTGCTGAAATGGGCTCTGAATGTGATTGTGAGATGCAAGGCTCTTGTCTATGTGATGCATCATGTGGTTGTGCCGCAGAAATTTGTAAAGAGAATGCTCAATCTATGAGTTAGAATTTTAAAAATTAAAAAATGTGTGCTGGGAGTAACCCTCCTTCTGTTTTCACGATATTTCGCTTTGCAGCCTACCTGAACCTAGTACAGGAACTTTAAGTTCTGTTTGGCCTTGCTCCATGTGGGGCGGCTTGTTTCATTCCGTTTATGGAAACCTCAGGTTTTGCCATCATAGTGCGCCATATTGGATTTTTTTCTGCTCCGTTGCCAATCATCTCTGATTATCCATCTCCGGATCACATTTCCTGTATGGAGGGAGGAGTTTCCTCTGCCGTAGCAGCGTCTCGTGCTCCAGCTCACATGATATTATAACATCTTGATCGAATTTGAGTATTACCTTTGTGGCTTTGTCCCTATGATGAACAATGTGCCAAATTCACGTTTCCATTTTTTCCTACTTTTCAAATCTTTGATTTGCTTTGTTTTTGTTATGAATCCTGTATTTTTAAAAAACTCTTTCCATTCTTTTTTTGAATGCAAATGCATTTGTATTTTCATAATTTTTGCCCATTTTGCAGTAGCCTTGTTTTCAGAGTAAAAATCCGTCCCACAGAAAAAACTTCCTCCTGGTTTTAACATGCTAAATATTTTCTTAAGAGCAACATCAATTGAATCTGCATAGTAAATCGATTCCATTGAGAAAATAAAATCAAATTTTCCTTTGTATTTCATTGACTCAACATCTGTATGAATAAATTCTTCTTTATCACTATCCTTTTTTTGATTTGCCTGAATGATCATTTTCTTACTTTTGTCAATCCCTACTGCCTTTCTACAATTTTTCTCTTTTGAAATTTTTTTTACTACCCAACCATTTCCACAACCTACATCAAGAAATGTAAATGGTTTCTCAAAAGATATGGATTGTAAAAATTTTGAAACATTCTTTCCGTGCTCTGCCTCCATTAATTCTGCCCTCCCATTTTGAGCCCATTCATCAAAAGTCTTTCTTACTCCATCCATAACTGATGCTGATTTTTTATTTCATTTTAATTTTCGTTTCACTGATGATTGATATGAACGACTTATACGTGCTTCTTATATTTTATTTATAATTATTTTAGTTTGAAAAGAATTGCCTGATGAATCATGCAGAAACTGTGGTGGAAAATTATATGAGCATACTAAATGTTCACACTGCTTGAAGACCAATAGCATGATTTGTAAAAATTGTGCACTTTGCACAAGAGAGCAATTTCATTCAATTTGTATGTTGAAAAATACCAGCCATACCAACACTGTACCAAAAATCAAGTCTGGCAACTACAGTAATGTAGTTGTCATGGCTTGATTATATAGAATAGGATTTTCTACATATCATAGCTACTCAAGTTTTAAGTATGATTAATCTCGGTTTGTAACTTTATGGGGAAATTTCCAGTAGTTTTGAGCCTAATGGCCTTACTATTGATGCCTGTCTATGCGTCTGCTCAAAGCCCTGATAGGATTACTATTCTTGATGATTTTGGAAATTATGATGGCGGCGAACCTCTTTTCATTTATGGAAATATAGCAAGCATAACTGATGATTCTTTTTTGATAATGCAAATTTTTAATCCTGAAGGTGATTTGTGTCAAATCCAACAACTCATGCCTTTATCAAATGGAGTTTTCATTACTGATGTAATTCCACTGAAAGGTAGAATTTGTGGACTTCCAGGCGAATATGAAATCAAATTATTTTATGGTGATTACTCAAAATCAACAACATTTACTGTTTCATCATCAACTTTCTCTGAACCAAACAATGATGAAAAAATTTCTTTGGCACAAAAATTGGTAAATGATCAAGCGTTATCAATTAGTGGCTTGTTTGAAATTGCATCACCCATATCTAATCAAACATCAAATAATCTATCTGATCTAGAATCTACTTATGTTAATTTATGGACTGAATATTTTGTTGATGATTTAATTCTAGATGTTGATCCTTTAATTAGACCTGCAATATCTTCTTCACTAGATTCTGTTCAAAAATTATTAGATGATGATGAAATATCTTTTGAAATCGCAAAGTCCATTGATAAAGCAATCTACGCTGCAATATTTTACTATCAAATTGGTGATAAAACCACAGCCATAAATTTGTTAAGTGATGTCTTTGTGGATATTAGAAATGTAAATCCTGAAAAGATAAGCAATCAAAGAACGCCCACATTTGATGAGTTAGAAGAGACATTGCTCAACTTGATGAAAAAATCTGACACTGTAATGAGCAAACCTGTGAAAAATGAGGTGGGATTTATTTTTGCACGAGGAACTGCCCCTGTCTATTCTGATGAATTAGGGGAACTAATTGACATCCTTTCAAAATCAAGATACCTTGATGTTGTATCCAGAAAACAAAGTGATCTCTATAGACTGGTTCAAAACGATTGGGAGTCTCTTAAACCATCTTTGATGAGTAAAGAATCAATTGCTGAATTAATTGAATCAAAAACCCGTGTTTCAGAATTACACCAAGCTGCAATTTTACTACGAGAGCTAGATAGTGTTGAGAGATTCATTTCAAATGATTCTGAGGAAAACAGTGATCTGGCCAATCTGATCATGCCTGATTGGGATGATTTGGAAACTGATTTGGCTCTGGCAACTTCAGTTCAAAGCATTTTGGATTCAGAATCTGAAATCATGCAAATGGCTCAGATAATAGATATCTCCTCAAGGATTAACAAGAGTGTTGAGATTTCACAATCAAGTGGAATTGATTCTGCACTTGTAGCTGATTGGAAATTGCTCCTGGAAAGAGTAGAAAATGCTGAATCTGCAGATGAGATCTTAGAAATTGTATCTGAGTTTGATCAATCGATGACTGAATTAAGGGAAAAACGAAATCCGCTAGTCCTTTTAGAATTTCAATATAAAACCATGAAACAAAAGGCTGAGCTTCAAGCAGATTATGAAAATCTATTTTTGATTGACAATGCTCTGAGAATTTTAGAAACTGCCAAACAAATGGAATCTGGCAATCCTTCAATTATGCGAATTGACAGAATTGAAGTTTTATTGACTTGGGTAAGTGAGAAAGCTCCTCAAATAAAATCTGATTTGGATTCATATGATAAGGATGCATTCAAAGTGCGTGCAAGTGATATTCTACAGCGTGCAAAATCACTTGAAAATTTGGTCGAACTTAGTTTAACAAAGAATCGCTTCTTGCCAAATTATATTGAATTTACAGAAAAGTTTAATGAGAAAATAGATGATGTAAGAGATCTTGTAATAAAAAATGACCTTGATCAAGCTGATGCTTTGGTGAGGGAATTATTCGGGGAATGGACTGATGTATCACAGGCATATGCAAATGACCCCCTTGGTTCTGATGTTGGATATACTGCAGATGAAATAAAGCGTATTGAATTCCGTAAAAAACTTGATGCCTTCTCAAACATGGTGTCTACCTTTTACAACAGTGAATTTTCTGCATACATTGATGAATATAGCAAAATGATGGATGATGCTAATGAATTGATCAGTATTGCAAACTTTGTTGATGCAGAATCAAAAATCTCTGAGATTGGGGATTATCTTAGTGAGTACTTGGTTTTAGAAAACCCACGAATCATCTATGATATTTCATTTGATCCTGAAAAAGATATCTGGATTCTAAATGGTGCAACTGAAAAATCTGTTTTTGATAGACGTGAAAATCTATACGTGACTATTTTCAATATGGATGGAAGTACTCACAGCAGTTTGAAATTCACTGATACAAAACAAGGTAATTTTTACACTCAATGGATTGCTCCTACGGATCCTGGCCTCTATGTGGTAATGCTGCAGTATCAGGATTCAAAGGCAACTCAGATTGTTCATGTCGAAGAAGAATTTGACTTCCAATACAGTAACTCTGATTTGAACTTGGTTGAATTAGCTCGAGAATTTGAAGAACTAGAATCCTTTGCAGAAAAATTTGGTGGTGATGATTTTGCTAGTAATTCACGATTTTCGTCTATAATCACTGAAATAAAGGCTGGTTTTCTTGACAAAGATACTAAAAGTGTGGATGAAAATATTGACGAATTAAAGTTGATAATTGAGCGATATCTTCCAATTCGCTCCCGAACTGCAGTAATTGAAGCATCCTACGAAGATGATAAATTGATAGTGTCTGGAGCAGTTCAGAAAACAATTGCCTTTAGAGAGGATCTGTTTGTTGATATTTTTGATCAGAGAGGTAATCTGGTAGAGGAGATTTCACTAAAAGACAATTCTTCAGGATTGTTCTCTAAAGTAATATCTGAACCATTTGATCCTGGGCTTTATGTTATACAATTAGAATATCATGATGTTCGTGTAACTGACTTTTTTAATGTAAAGTGATTATTTTTTGCCTTTTACTAAATTGAAGAGCTGTCTTACTGCAAGTTTTGGATGATGTGTTGCCAACTTTACCATGTTTGATAATCCAAATTCTGCTTTAATAAAATCAATAAACTCTTCTGAATTCAATTCTTTGATAATGTCTAACTCTTTATCCCATTCTTTATCTGATAGTCCAATCCATCTATTTTGTACTTTACCTGCTGAATTGATTTTTGATTCAATTGCCTTTCTCCAATTTTCTTCATACGAATACAATGCATCTTTGTCTGTTTTTCCTGATTTGATTGCATCTGATGCTACTTTTCCGGCAACTCTTCCAAATTTTATGGCATATCTGATTCCTTCTAAAACTAATGGATTTGCTTGACCTGCCGAATCTCCTACTAAAATTAAATTATTGAAAACAGTATCTCTTGATAAACCATCATTAGGAATTAATCCGTAATGAAATTCAATTGGTGTTATCTTTCCTAGTTTTTGTATTGGGCCTATCTTTGAATCAATTAACTCTTTGAGTCTTTGAGTTGGGTCAACATTTGATTCTGGTTTTCCAACTCCTACACCAATTCTAACAATATTGTCTCCTAATGGAAAAATCCATGCATATCCTGCAGGTGAGTATTTCTGCCCTACCATTAACCACCATGTGTCTGATTCAACATTTTCTGCTTTTGCCTCGTACTCTGCTCCCGCACCGAATCTCTTCCATTGAGTAACAAATCCCATTGCCTTGGAAACTGTAGATGGAAATCCACTAGCATCAATTACTACTTTAGAATGAAATGTAACTTTCCCATTGGGACCAACTCCGCTTACTCCTACAATATCTCCTGCATTGTTTTTGATTACCTCGTTGACATTAATTTTCAAAAAGATGTCTGCCCCTGATTCTTTTGCTTGCCCAGCTAGCCATCTATACGATTTTCTAACATCTAAAACAGCAGCTCGTGGGACTGAATCGCTAATTGTTACTTCGTTGTTTGATGAACAAAATGAGAAATTTTTAATTGGATTAAAACAATCATCTGGAATACCGAACTCTTTGATATTTTTAATCCATGTGACTCCACTTGTTCTCACTGTTTCTGCAATAGAGTCTTCTTTTTCCAATAATGCAACTTTGACTCCATTTTTTGCAGCTGTAAATGCTGCTGATGAACCTGCTGGTCCTCCTCCGACAACAACTAAATCATAATGATATTCTTCTTTCAACTAAACTAAATCTAAAACAGCTAGGATATATTTTTGAGTAATCTCTTCAAGATTATTTCTTTAACACTGGAGTACCTGTTGAATCGTTTTCTCTTTCAGAATCAAAAGTTTCCATGTGTGCTGGGTCTCTATGCATGTAACTGTGTGTTTCCCCTTCACTTTTTCTGCAGAATTTTGAGTGTATTGTTTCCTGAACCTTTAGGGTTGTTTCATTTTCATGAAAAAGACGCTTTCCACAGTCAGCACATATGAATTCCGGCATATTTTTCGTCTACATCAAATCTATTTAGATGTTTCATGCCATATCGGAATACAATTTTTTCCTTGAACAGAAACTTTAGAAGGTTACAAATTTTTAATTATTTGTGGATGAATCTCAAATCTCATCTTTTGTAATGTGGTCTGTAATTACAGGAGTTGTAATGGTGATTACGGGATTGAGTTACCGTGCTTATTTGAGGGCAAAAAACAATGAGATCCCTCCATCTTGAAAAAAAAGGATTAAGGGGCCTTGCAATTGCTGAAAGCTTTTTACCTAATTCTTCAAACTCTATTTTTTCTGGAATCGTAATGAGACGTGATTTTGTTATTGATGATTTTGTCTTTGGAAATGCAACGTTGGGTGGTGATGATGCTACCAATAATATTCTAAAAATGTATGAGAAACTTGATAGGCCTGATGTAAGTTATGTTCTGATCTCTGGCTTGATAGTTTCAATGTATAATATTATTGACATCAAAAAATTATTTGATGTTCTAAAAATCCCCATCATTGGAGTTTCATATCATGACTCTCTTGGAATTGAAGATGCACTTAAACACCATTTCCCAAATTCATATGAATCCAAAATTCTTGAATATAAAAAATTAAGTAAAAGAGAAAAAATTACACTGCACACATCTCATGATATTTTTGTTAGAAGAGAAGGTTGCACATTAAATGATGTTAAACATCTTCTAAATGATTTAACAATACATGGCTCTGTTCCAGAACCTCTTCGAGTATCACAGCTACTTGCAAAAAAATTACTTGAAAAAGGATTATCCTTCTGAGGCTGTCTTGCCACCATCCACATTTAGAATGGTTCCAGTTACCCAATTTGCTTCATCTGATGCTAAATAGAGTGCTGCATTTGCTACATCTACTGGCTCTCCAACTCTTGCAAGAGGTAATCTTTCTTCAAGAACTTTCCTTGCCTGAGGGTCATCTAAGTATGGCTTGATCATTCCTGAATTGATTATTCCTGGATTCACACAATTGCATCTGATGTTTCTTCTTGCATATTCCACTGCAATTGATTTTGTAAACATGGAAATTGCTGCTTTGGTAGCTGAATAAACTGCCAAATGTACTCTTGGTATTGCTCTTTCACTTGATATGGAGCCAATGTTTACTATGGCGCCATTCTTCACATCTGACATTTTTGAAAGAACAGCCTTTGTCATGTGGAATACTCCTAGCAAATTCACATCAATGAGTTTTTTAATTTCCAAGTCTTTCATTTCATGAAAGTGCACTGGGTCATTAATTGCCCCCGCATTATTTACTAAAATGTCTATTTTACCATAGGTGTCCATTATTTGATTTACTGCTTGAAGGGTCTGTGACTCATCAGTCAAATCACATGTGACTGAAGCTGTCAAGTCTTCATTTCCAATCTCTTTTCTTGCTTTTTCCAATCCTTCTAGATTTCTTGCAACTAGAACGACTTTAGCTCCTTCTTCAGAAAACCTCTTTGCAATACCTTTGCCTATGTCACTAGATGCACCAGTAACTATGGCAACCTTATCACTTAATCTCATAATAACACCAAGAACTCGTAACTTATAGAATTTTTGTTTAATTTTATTCGTGATTTTGGTTTTATTTCGAATCGTTAATTTTTTTAATGTATTCGATTATTCCCGTGTAGTCTATGTTTCCTAGTCCTTCATTTAGGGCATCCCCATAAACTTCTTCAGCTTTTTCAATCATTGGCAACTTTATTCCTAAGGATTTGGCAGTTTCAGTGATTGTACTGATATCTTTTTTTAGATTTGCAAGAGTAAATGTGGCGTCATATTCACCATTTGTCATTTTGTATGCCTTTTTTTCACTCATTCCTGTTTTAAAATAAGTCGAGTTTAAAATCTCAAGAAATTTTTTGGGATCTACATTTGATTTTTTTACAAGTGTGATTCCTTCTGATAGGGCAAGTGCTAGCATAGTTATTTGAAGATTCATAGCCAATTTGACTGAATGGGCTACTCCGCTTTCACCTAAGAAAAATACTTTATTTGCAATGCTATCAAAAACATTTTTACAACTTTCAAACGCATTCTTATCTCCTGATGCCATCATAACTAAATCGCCTGTAATTGCAACATTTGGTCCTCCCATAACTGGAATGTCTAATTTTTTTATATTATACTCTAGAAATTTTTCTGAAATATTTTTTGATTCTGATGGGTTGATTGTACTCATATCTGCAACAATGATGTTTTCATTTTTACCTTCAACTATTCCGTCTTTTTGAAAAGATACCTGTTTTACTGCATCTGCATCTTTTACTACGATTATTACTATCTCTGCCTGCTCAGCAACTTCTTTAGGCGATGATGCAACTTTTGCCCCTTTCTCTTTGATTGGCAATGTTTTTTCTTTTGTTCTATTGTACACTGTTAAATCAAAACCTGAATCTAACAAATGTTGTGCTACTGCATTCCCTAACATTCCTAATCCGATAACCCCTATCTTTTTCATTCGTTACGCATCCTGTGTATTGTTCTCTTAATGACGTTCTTCATTTTGTATCTCCCATTGATTATTTCCAAACCTTGGTGCTACAAATTCTAATTGACCAATCGTCTTATCTCCTTTTTTGACTTTGGCAAAATCAAATTTTTTCAATCTAAGTAATTTCTCTTTTGGTTTGTATCCTCCTTCGATTACCCTTACCTTGAATCTTTTACTAGCTTTGATAATCATCTTTCTTGCAATTTGAACATCTCCCATCCATGAAAACATTTCAAAATCCCCAAAATTTTTTGTAGAGATCTCATATCCGTATAATCTTGCTTCAAGTTTTACTTCTTGCTTTTTGGCCTGACTATTCAGCCATGACACGATCTCTTCCCCATGACCTTTCTCAACTCCGAATGTCTCTGAATCTCCCATTCTATTCAAACTCACTATCAAACCATAATAATCATTTTCAATTATTGTTAGACTAAAATATTGATAAAATCTTCAAATTTTATGCTCACAATTGATTGCAAGGATATAGCATCAATAAAAAATGAATTACTGGTATATGTTGCAGATAAGGTCGAAGCAATTCCTACCCTAAAACAACATCAATTCACATTGTCTACTTTTGACGATGATGTTCCCATTGACACTGAATTAGTTATTTCATCCATCAAAGAATACTTGGACTCTATTGATGAAGGAAAAAATTTTGCAGTGATTTCAAACAATGAACGAATTAGTATTACATCAATTTCAGGTAGAGTAATAGAACGAGAGACTGTACAGCAATCTGACATGTTTTCTTGCACTCATTGTGGATTTGTTACAAAATATGAAGTTGAACTGAATGTTCACATGAGAATTCATTATCTTTGAATTTTCTTAAAAATTTTAAAAGCTGGATTTTTAATTATTGGAAAATCCTGACCAATTGAAAAACCATACCCTTCAAAATGTTCATGATATTCTGAAATGTAACTTTGAGTAACTTCTAAAGTTCTAAAACTGGTTCTTATGCCATTAATCTTAGTTTGCTTCCCAAAAACATCATGGACTACGATTGTGTAGTGACTCGGTTTAACTTGATACCTTGAACTACAATACCATAAAATACCAAATATCACAACAAAAAATCCTGTAACAAATTTATCTAGACTTTTTACCATACTTTGATTTTCAACAGGATCTTTATAAGCACTAGATACACAAAAAAATAGTGAACAAATCGTCAAGGAATAATATTAAAAAAGTCTACTGTGAAAAATGTGATCTAGTTTTAGAATCTAGAGAAAAGTTTGAAAAACATCTTGATGAGCATTCATCAAATATTGCATGTGAGATGTGTCCAATTGATGTGGCAATTGCAAAATTTGTAAATTTGTTTAAACGAAAATCATCTCGTAATTTGGAATAAGTTTTTTTAACCAATTAACTTTGTTTTAAACTATGAATAAAAAAGCTGTAATTCTAGGCGTGATTGTTATTGGAATTATAGCAGGAATTGCAGCATCTGTGTCAACATCCCCCTCAAAAACTGTTAATCTTGATATGGGTAGAACTCATGGAACAATTTCTACAGCTATGGGTTCTTCAATTTTAGGTGATCCTTCTGCTCCGATAACTATTGTTGAATTTGGTGATTATCAGTGTCATCAATGTTATAATTGGTTTCATAATACAAAACCTGCAATAACACGTGATTATATTGAAACTGGAAAAGCAAATCTTGTTTTTGTTGATATGGCATTTTTAGGAAAAGATTCTCCAAAAGCAGCTCAAGCATCATATTGTGCAGAAGATCAAGGAATGTATTGGGATTACCATGATTTGCTTTACATTTCACAAGAATCAAAAATTGATGGCGGATGGGCAAATCCTGAACGACTAAAAGCATTTGCATTTAGTCTGGGTCTTGACATGGAACTTTTTGAAAGCTGTCTTGATTCAGGAAAATATTCTAAACGTGTGCAGTATAATACACAGCAAGCAAGAGAAAATGGCGTACGTGGGACCCCTGGATTCTTTATAGTAGGATCAGATGGACAACAGCAACTTGGTGGCGCACAACCATTTTCAGTGTTCAAACAAATATTGGACACAATGGTCTAGATGGCATCTGTAACTAGTCTGGTGTTTTCAAATTTCAAATATCTTCTTCTAGCAATTATTATTTTTTCATCAATGACGGTTGGTTTGTTAATTTTATCTGAATACATCTTCTTGGAGCCTTATGTGGTTAGCCACATTCCTTCAGGTACTGAATTTGGATTTATTCTAATTTTGACAATCTCTTTTTTATCTGCTGTAGTGTTACCTATGAACATATTTAGAATAAATATTCTTAAAAAATCTAAACAAAAAATTAGTGGTGGGATATTTGGATCTGTCATTGGTGCCGCAGCAGGTGCATGTAGTTGTGGACCGATTGGATTTGCTGTCATCTCCACATTTGGTTCAGTGGGTGCCACTGCAACTGCATTTTTAACAAATTATGAAATTCCAATTAGAATAATTGCAATTGGCGTTTTGTCTATCACGTATTTTACAACCATAAAATCACTAAAAACTGAATGTAAGATTGATCCTTCATCTTAATGCATTAGAAATTACCAATTAGGCAAATAATTACAACCTTTGAATGTATGTTATAGTCATCAAAATAGATTTTATGACATTCATTTATGTTCCAATCCGCCCAAGTAGGAGAGATCCCGAGGCAGATGAAATAGAAGATGCCGAAGATTAGACGATCTTTTTCTTATTTCAATCTATGAATGAATTTTAAAAATTTACCAAGTTCAGCTATTTATTTGCCCTTTTTTAGGTTTAATTGATGCAGAATTGGAATCTTATTTTTGGAATTGCAATAATTGCTAGTCCAATTCTTTTTTCAATGATTGCTTATCCTGATTCTATAGCATGGAGCTGGAATGAAGGTAGGGGAGGATATTTCTTTGCACTTGTTTTCATAGTTGCTGAATTAATTGGTCTTAAAATTGTCATATCAAAAAAACGATTATTCACAGTAATTCCTATGGCTCTAGTAACTATTGGATACCTAATTTCGTTAGAATATGGTTTGAGGGAATACATAATTGAATCCGCTGAGCAGTTTGATGTACAATTAATTTACTCTTGGACATGGATGTGGGATTTTGTTGTCATGGCAATTTTTGTTGTAGCTGCACTAACAATTTTCTTTGGAAAGCGATGGATTAGAATTGCGCCAGCTGGACCAATTTTTCTAACGGGTACTGCAATAATTCTCTCCCTTGATGCCTTTTTCCCATATGATACTTTGGGTCCTTTACAGTACATTGTTCCCTATTTTGTTCAAGCAAATGTGTGGATTATCACAGTTCTTGATCTTGGAACCGCTGTAGCAAAAGACAATGTCATGTTCCTACGTGGAGATCATGGTTCTATGGCTCTTCAAGTATTTTGGCCTTCTGCAGGTGTTCACAGCATTATCATTTTTTCATTAGTAATTGGTGCATTTATGCTAAAACTGAATATTCCAAGACATCGAAAAATAATGTATTTTGTTTTGGGGATTATTGGCACAATCACCGTTAATCTGATTCGAATTTTTTCATTATCTTGGTATGCCCTTAAAGTAACAACAGATCCTGTAGCGTGGGAAGAATATCACAAAATTGCTGGTGAAATTATGTTTTTGCCATGGCTATTTGCATTTATTTTGGTCGTGATATTGATAGAATCAAGACGTATGAAAAAACTTGAGCAATAATTTTGTTGTTTAAAAATAATTTGTAATGCTACTTTGACCTTGAACTTCTGACAGCTCTGAAACTTTGACCCCTAATCTTCTTATTGTATCTGTTTGGTTTTCTAAAGCTTCTTTTAGTAATTGAACCGCATTTTTTTGTAATTCGTCTAGATTTGTTGTTGGGTTTTTGAGCATTCGTGATTTTGATTTTATTGATAAATCTGACTGTACAATATGAATTCCAACTGATTTGAACATTTTATTATTTTTAATTAATACCGAATGCACTTCTTTACATAATTCCACAATATTTTCATACAAAAATGGATAATCTTTTGAGTCTTTTTTTAACGTAGAAATTTTACTATATTGTATGCTTGCTTCTCTCTCTTTTACAGGATCATTATCAATTCCTCTTACTGCGTTATAGATGTGAGTTCCACTCTTTCTACCGAACTCTTTATTCAAAGTAAAAACATCTAATTTTTTTAAATCTTGTATGGTTTCTAATTTCATTTCAGAAAACCTCTCTTCAGTTTTTTTTCCAATGCCTGGAATTGATCTGATTTTTAATGGCTCTAAAAATTCATTCATTTTATCTGGAGTTACAACTGTAAGACCATCAGGCTTTCGATAATCTGATGCAATTTTAGAAATTAATTTGTTTGGGGAAATCCCAATTGAACATGTGAGTTTGATTTTTTCTCTAATCAAATTTTTAATTTGCTGTGCAAGATGACTTGCTTTTTTATAATCACCTTCCACCTTTTTTGTTACATCTAAATATGCTTCATCTCTTCCAACATATTCAAAAACATCTGCGTTAGATTTCATAATATCCATTGCTTTTTCAGATATCTCTGAATAGAAATCAAAATCTACTGGCAAAAATACTGCATCTTCTCTATCTTGTAATCTTTTTTTTGCAAAAGATATTGGAATTCCTGATTTAACGCCATATTTTCTTGCAGTATAGTTTGCAGTAGCAATTGCACCACTATCTCCTCCTCTATCTGAGAAAACACAAACACATACTGGCTTTGTTTTTAATTCGGGAGATCTTGTTTCCTCACACTGAGCATAAAAATAATCAAAATCTATGTGGAAAACTACTCTTGTTTCCAATATTTTTTCATATTGTTTTGATTATTACTATATTGTGTATTCATCTAAATACTGATACTACTTCATAATTTTATGGATTACCCAGTTTCTGCTGATGACAACGGAGTAAATATAAAACCAGAGAAAATGGAAAAAGAAAAACTCTATCATTGTATTTTTAAAAATAAAGCAATGCTTGTTTTCAAAGATTCCCAAGATGTCTTAAATTGTTATGAGATTGAACAAGAAGATTTGGTTGAGAAAATAAGAAAAGCCAGTAATGAGGATGATCTTGAAAAATTACTTGAAGACTACCTTGATGCTCAAAACCTGAAAAATTAATAAACGCCGGAGAAAGTTTTGTAATTACAGGAATTCAAAATTGAGCGACCCTAAAAAATCAAAAGATGCTGAAGATATTTTATCTGAATTTGACTCTAGAACTAAATCTACACCTGAACCAACACCAGAACCTGAACCAACACCAGAACCTGAACCAACACCAGAACCTGAACCCACCAGAACCTGAACCAACACCAGAACCTGAACCAACACCAGAACCTGAACCACAATCATCAACACCTGAATCAAAAAGTGATTCTACTGAAACTCATTCTTCTCCTGAAGAACGTGATGTGATCTTCGTTGGTACTAAACCTATTATGACATATGTTTCAGCAACTTTAACACAGCTTTCTACTAGGCCTACTGTTACGATAAAAGCTAGAGGTAAAAGAATTACACAAGCAGTTGATGTGTCTCAAATGATTGTAAAAAGAATGGATTCAGTGGGTTATGTGATTAGCGATGTAAGAATTTCATCTGATTCTCTTACTTCACAAGATGGGAAACAACGAAATGTTTCTACAATGGAAATTGATATTTCAAAAAATTAGTTTAAAAAATTTAATTCTACTTGCAGTACTGACTTCGATAATTCTCACACTTCTTAGTTTTACTGGAAATTCATGTGGTATTCAACATATGTTGATACTAAATGATATTTCCTCCTATGAAGAATCACTTGATCCTGAATTTTGTGAAATAATTGTTGAAAAAATTGATTCATTTAATGATTCATGTGAGCCTCAAATTGAAATTTTGGATTGTAGTTAGTATGTTACATCAGTTAAGAATACTATTCCAAAATATACTAATACTAAACTCAGAGAAACCATCAAAACTTTGTAGTTTTTGTTCGATAGTATCTTTGAACTTTTTGAAGCAAGAAACGAAATTATTCCCAACCAAGTAAAATCCATCCAAATATGTAACCCAAATAAAATAATAATTCCTGCAAATGCCCAAATTAACATTGCATCTGAAATTAATTTGAACCCAATTGTAAGCCACCATATTATGAAAAATGGATTTAATGCACTAAGCAAAATCCCTGTAATTAGCGGACCTTGTTTTGGTTTAATCTCTGAAATTTCTTTTCTTGAAAATACTGTTTTAATCTGAATGATTGCAAATATGAAAAGTGTGATTGCACCTAAAATAGAAATTATTGTTCTAAATTCCGGAAATATTTCTAAAGAAAAAACTCCTATTCCTAATAATATTATTAATGGAAATTCTACAATTGAATGGCCAAATGCCATCTTAATTCCTGATCTTGCACCATCTCTTAATCCATATGAAATGTTAGCTGCAAAAAGTGGACCTGGTGCCATTACTCCTGATGCTGAAATAGCTATTACTAATACTGCAAATTCTAAAAACTGTTCCATTATCTATTGATTACAAGAAATTGAATACTGAATTAAACATTAATTGAAAAAATTCTATGTATACATTGAATCTTTGATCTGGTTTGACTCTACTTGTGCTTCTTTTATCACTTCTTCAGCTTTTTCTGCCTCATTTTGTAATAATGATATGTTACATGAAGCTCCTGGAATTAATTTTGACATTGCCATACAAAGATTTGCACTTGATTTAAAATCCGGACCTTCACCCTTTGTATGAAAAACGATCACCACCACATCTTGTTTTATTATACTTCCTTCATTTAACAAAACTCCAGGTATGCCTGGAACTGTACCATGTTCTAATCCTTTTAATCCTGCATCTCTAATTTTTTCTCTAGCTGATTGGGTACTTCCAATCCCAATCATCTCTTCATCTCCATTAGGATCTTTTACTGCAACACTGCTGAGAATCAATTCAATTTTGTGTTTTTTAGCCCATTCTAACATTGTTCTAGCTGCAACTCTGTGCAAAGATTGTTCCAGAGTTAGATATGATAAAAAAATTCCTATCTTTAGATCTTCATTTACAAAAATCCTAATTGGAAAATTTGGTTTCCCATTTTTTACAACGCTTATTGGTGGAAAACCTTCTGAATCAATAATTCCTGCTATTTCAAAATTTGATGTGTGTACCATTGATTCTGTTGCAATCGCACTACTAAATCCCACTGATGGGAATCCATCAATAAGATATCCACCTTCCAAATTAATGGGTTTTAGTTCTTTAATTTTAATTTCAGAAGTCAATAGACTATCTTGGTAGTGATTAGATAATAGGCTTTTTCTAATTTTAAAACTATTTTTGTAATTTTCTGATTAATGCTGCATAAATAAATGGCAAGATAGTGGTTACTTCTGCATGTAGTGTTGACTGTTTAGCTTTTTGTGTGACTTTTCCCCATGAAATTGCTTCTCTAACTAATGCTCCACTAAGACTCCCATCAAATTCTTGTGCAGTTGTAATGTAAAATGCATAATCTAGTCCTTCTCTGTACTGATTCCACCATAATGTGTGATGCTTTGAAATTCCTCCACCAATCATAAATGCTCCAGATTTTTCAGCCTTGAAAATATATCCTGAAAGTAAATCTGCATCTCCCGTCAAGTTTAGTTTGAAATCGCTGTGTTTTTGTGCAAAAAGCCAAATTTGACTCCCTACAGCACCATCCATTATTCCTGGAACCACTACACTTACATTATTTTTTTGTGCCCAATAAAGAAATGAATCTTCCCCTAAATGTTTGCCAATCATTTTACAAATCTCTGCAGTAGTCATTTCTTTTACTCCTTTTTGATACTCTTCTTCTAAAAATGACTGCATCTTTTCTTCAATGAGTGGACCGTAACTATCCATTGGAACCAATACATTTCCTAATCTGTGAATATTTTGATTTGCTAATTCCATATCATCCATTGTAAATGAGCCTTCTTTGTAATGTGAAAAATGTCTTGCAATATCATGATCAAGTGCACCGCAAGTAGTAATTGCAACATCAAACCAATTATTTTTGATCATATTTTTAATAATCCCTCTTAGTCCCGTAGAAACAACAGCTCCTACAAATGATACAAATCTAAGACACTGTTTATCTGAAATCATCTCAGTCAAGATTTCTAAGCCATCAGAAAGATTTACTGATTCGAATCCTCCTGATTTTGATAATTCTTCAAAAATATTTTCAATCGTTGTATCAGAATCAATTTCAATATCCTTTACTGAATTGCCTGCTACTACCATATTTTATTCCTCGATGGCAAGTATAAAATTCTGCCTTTATCGTTTCAGTTTTTGTTTCTACTAAGAAAACTTTAAACCCGTCTAATATCACCAATTTTCAAATGGCTGATAGAATTAAAGTTGGATTGGTAGGGATTGGTAACTGTTTTGCTGGATTAATACAAGGAATAGAATATTATCGTAAAAACCCTTCTCAAGAAGTTACAGGAATTATTCATGATAAATTGGCCGGTTATGGTATTCATGATATTGATTTTGTTTGTGGATTTGATGTTGGTGAAAACAAAGTTGGGAAATTACTCAACGAAGCCATTTATGAATTTCCAAACATGGTAGATTGGATTCCTAAAGATGAAATGCCAAAAACTGATGCCAAAGTCTATGAAAGTCCAATTTTAGATGGTGTTGGAGTTTGGGTAGAAAATAGAATTAAGCCTATTGAAAGCAATAAAACCTCTGAACAAATTGCTGATGAGGTTAAAAAAGTCATAAAAGAATTAGGTGTTGAAATTATCGTCTCTTACTTGCCTGTAGGCTCAGACAAAGTTACTGAATTTTGGGCTCAAATTTGTCTTGACACTAACACTGCTTTTGTTAACTGTATCCCATCATTCATAGCATCTGATGAAAAATGGGCAAAAAAGTTTGAAGAAAAGAATATTCCATGTATTGGCGATGACATCAAGGGACAAGTTGGTGCAACTATTGTACATAGAACACTGGCAAAATTATGCAGTGACAGAGGAACTAAAATTGAAAAAACCTACCAAATCAATGTTGGTGGAAATACTGACTTTCTAAATATGAAAGAACAAGATAGACTAGCTTCCAAAAGAATTTCTAAAACAGAAAGTGTTCAAAGCCAACTTAGAGATAGATTAGATGATGATCAAATCTATGTTGGTCCGTCTGACTTTATCCCATTCTTAGGAAATACCAAGTTAATGTTTATGAGAATTGAAGGTCGTCAATGGGCAAATATTCCGTACAACATGGAAGTTCGTTTAGAAGTAGATGATAAAGCAAACTCTGCTGGAATTGTAATTGATGCAATTAGATTAGCTAGAATTGCACTTGATAGGGGTGTTGGTGGTCCAATAAAGCCTGCAAGTGCTTATTTGATGAAACATCCGATTGAACAAACCTCCGATGTTAAAGCAAAAGCTGAATGTGAAAAGTTTGTTGCAGGCAACTAACTATTGAAATGTTTTTGAATCTGAAAATCTAATTTTTCTACTTGATTCGTATTTATCTAGTGAAAATTCTTTAAATTTTTGACTTTCCCCTTTCAGCTTTGTCATTTTTGTTGTTATGACTTTGTTGTTCTCTGATAAATCCACAATTACACTACTTCCACCATATTTTCTATTCTCTACATTTGCAGCAAGAATAGGTATTCTATTCTCCAATGCCCTAACCTGAACATACATCTGCCAAGGAATGATTCCCCGTCGTACAATTCTGCTGGGTGAAAATAATACTTGAGCCCCTTTCTTTGTAAGTAGATTGGCAACATTAGGAAAAACCATGTCATAGCAGATAATTACTCCAAATTTGCATGAAGTATTGAATATTTTAGCCTCCTTTCCTGGCTTTACATAATCTCTTTCATAATCAAATGGATGAATCTTTTCCTGCCTGCCAATAAATTCCCCCTCAGGACCGATAATTGGCGAAATTATTGATGTATTTTTTTTGATTTCATAAAATGCCCCAGGTATAATTGTCATTGAAAAATCTCTGGCAATTCTCTTAAATTCTAAAAATTCCAAATCAAAATCTATGATTTCATTGTTCTTTAATCATTGTTCTGGAAGGCATACAATTTCTATCTCTTTTCTGCCTAGTTTTTTTAAGATCTCCGATATTTTTGAAATTCCTTTTTCGTTTGAATCATAAGACTTTGTTTGAATTAGCCCTAGTTTGACCATAAAATTAGGATTCATTATCGGTAATTATAGGTGGCTGTAAAATCAATAAATTAGAAGACTTGACGTCTATCTGCTTATTACATATGATGATCGTTTAATCCAAACAATCGATATTATTTATGATATTTTTATAAACTATTTTCGAATCCGATGAACTTCTCAAAAAATTTATTCCTATTTATGGCCGGATCTATTGTGGGATTTATCACAACTCCTTTGATATAATTTATTTCAAATAATATGTTTTAAGAGATCATATTCAACCTCAAAAATTTTCTGTCTGTCTTTAATACACACACAAGATGTTAAGACATTTTTTGTTATAGTTATTTTATCACCGTCCTATCGTTTGTGTGCTTCAGGTGTTCAAGGGAAAGCCCGATAAAGCCTGAAACCACTTTTTAATTTATTAAAAATAGGCTACGTCATGCCTAATTCTAATTTTAAATTCCCTGTGATAAAAGGCAAAAAACTATGCCATTGCGAATCAACTTGTTTTGGTGCCTAGCCGCTACGAAAAATATGATAACAAAACAAGAAAAATTACTCAATTATGTCAACTAAACTTGTTAACCATCGATTATCCTATCTAATGCAAAATTGTTGTCATTGGTTCATGTTAAAAAAGTAGAGATCTTTGGTTTCAAATCCTTTGGTTTTAAGAATACTACAGTTCAATTCGAACCCGGACTTGTTTCAATCTCTGGTCCAAATGGATCTGGTAAAAGTAACATTTTGGATGCCATAATTTTTGCAATGGGTGAAAATAAACCCAAAGTGATGAGAGTCGATAAACTTCGTTCATTAATTCATGATATTGAGGGTAATCGCCGTGGACCTAAAATGGCAAGATCTAGTGTTCATTTTGATAACTCTGATAGAAAAATTCCCGTGGATTCAGATCTTGTTGAAATTACAAGAGAAATGGATGAAAATGGTGAAAACTCTTACTATCTAAACAAAAAGAAAACCAACCGAAGTCATATTCTTGATTTGCTAGATATGGCTAATGCGGGACTTGGGCAGCTTAATGCAGTTCAACAAGGAACGGTGACTAGAATCTCTGAATTTACATCAGAGGAAAAAAGAAAGACCATTGAAGATTTAATCGGCTTATCTTATTTTGATGAGAAAAAGACAGAGTCAGTAAAACAACTTGACGAGGCAGATAGACGATTAGAAATAGCACTTGCAAAAATGGGTGAAATTAAAAAAAGAATTGATGAACTTGAAGAAGAACGAAACCAAAAATTACGACATGATATTTTAGAACGTGAATTAAATCGTTACAAAGCAATAGCTGCTGCAAATAAAATGAAAGTTATTTCAGAGCAAAAATCCTCAAAAGAATCTTCTTTACACACTCTAACTGCAGAGATTACAAAATATGACGAAGAAAGAACTTCACTACGGACTGAAATTGAATCTCTTGAAAAAGAAAAATCTCAATTAATGGCAGAAGCTAATGATTATAGTCAAGCAAAAGCTTCCCTTGATGCTGAAATAAGTTCTGCAATGGAACAATATGAAATTGATAATAGTGCAATTTCTGCATCAAAGAAAAGAATTCAACAGATTGAACTTCGAATCCCTGAAATTAAAAACGAACTTGAAGAAATTAACAATGTAAGAAGTGATATCAATTCCCAGATAAATAAAATCAACGAGTCAATTGAGGAAACAAATTCAAAGAAGACTAAAATCAATGCAGATTTGGAAATTATTGATTCACAACGAAATGATGTTCTTGATGCACAATCCAAAGCCGCAGCTAAAAAATCTGAAATTGATAACAAAATAAAGTCATTAACAAATGAGTTAAATCAATCCGAACTAAAATTATCTAAAATACAAAATGAAAAAGAAGAATCAACAATTAAAATAAAAACTAATTCTATAAAATTAACAGAATTAGAAGAAGACATAACAAAACTATCTCAATACAAATCCCAATTGGAATCGATGATTAATAATCACACCGCGACAATTTTTGAATTAAAATCTAGAATTTCAAAACTACGTGAAAGAAAATCTAAAATTAATACTGACATGGATGAATTGGGATTAATTTTAGAAAAATCTAGCAAGGCTGCAACTCAATACGAATCAAAAATTAAAACAGTAAAAGGATTCATGCATGAAGATTATACGGTTGCCAAATTAAAAGAAGATGCTGACAAACTTGGAATAGAAGGATTAGTGTATGAAATGATTTCTTGGGATAAGAAATACGAACGTTCTGTAATGGCTGTAAGCTCTGACTGGATTAAGGCAATTGTCGTAAAGGACTTTGCAACATTACTTGGAATTGCCGAAGTAGCTAGAAGTAAAAATTTGCCAAAACTGAAAATTATTCCACTTGAAGCAATTCCTAAATTTAATCTAAAATTACCTAAAAAATCTGGTGTGATTGGGGTTCTTGCAGATTATGTAACATGTGATACTGCATACTCTGCACTCAAAACATTCTTGTTTGGAAATATCGTCCTTACCGAATCCCGTGAATCAGGCTATAATGTGTCACAAATGGGTTACAAAGCAGTCACTTTGGATGGTGAATTCTTTGAGGCAAAAGGAGGCACTGTTGTGATTGATATTAATTCCAAAATTTCCAAACTCACAAAATTAATCTCAATGAGTAGCGATATTGATGGATTATTCCAATCTATTGGGTTGATCAAAAAATACATGCTAAAGAAAAAGCATTCTTTAAAGAAATTAGATGACTCAATTCAATCTTATTCTGACAGACTTTCGATATCTGAAAATTCACTAACATCTACAAATGAGAATTTTTCAAATCTAAAATCACGAATAACTTCTGCAATTACCATGAAAGAACAATTAACAAAAAGAATCTCTGAACTAACCTCAAGAAATGCAACTATTGAATCTGAAGTATCTACATCTGAATCACACGTGGAATCATTACGTCAGCGTATTGCCATTGTAGAGGAAAACTATGCCAGTGGGGAGCAAACTAGAATCGCTAATGAATTATCTAAAATCAACCTAAAGAAAGCAGAAATTGAAAAACTTTACACAACAATAATGAATGAATATCGTGATAAATCTTCTCAACAAACTACTTTACAAACTCAAGATAACCGTGAAAAATCCCAATCAGATCGTTTGTCTAATGAGGAGAGTTCTCTGAATTTAGAATACCAAGAATTAGAACAAAAAATCCTAGATTTGGAAAAACAAAAAGAATCAAAGAGCGAGGTTCTTATAAGATTAAGGGAAAAAGAACAAGAACTAATCTCTACCTCTGGCTCATCAATTGAGAATTTAAAAGAATATGATGACAAACTCAAAATTTTATCTGAAAAAGATAGAGAAATCACTAAACAAATGAACTCATTGGAACGTCAGACAGATTCGTTAAATAGGGATTTGCATGATTTAGTTGAAAATGAAGTAAAATTACAACAACTTCTGTCTGCATTTGGGTTTAACAAAGACATGGAAACCTTTGATGTGGAATCAATTGTTCAGGGACTTACTGCAGAACTAAATACTCTCAATGCACTAAATGCAAAGGCTCCTGAAACCTACCTTGAAGTCTCGTATGGATACCGTTCCATGTCTACAAGAAAGAATTCTCTAGAAGAGGAAAGAAATTCTATTGTTAAATTTATTGAGGATATTGAGAAAGATAAACGTCAAACATTCCTAGACGCATTTGATAAAGTCGATAAAGAAATTCGTTTAATTTTCAATAAAATGACTGAAGGTAATGCTTGGTTAGAATTACAAAATGAAGATGATATATTCAATTCTGGAATTTCTTATCTGATTCAATTCCCTAACAAACCAAAAAGAGAATCAACATCAATTAGTGGTGGTGAAAAAACATTGGCTGCTATTGTATTCGTTCTTGCATTGCAAAAACTAAAACCATCTCCGTTTTACTTATTTGATGAGGTTGATGCTCACCTTGATGCTCCAAACTCCGAAAGACTGGCAAAAATTTTAGAGGAAAGATCCAAAGAAAGTCAATTCATTATGGTTTCACTAAAAGATTCTGTAATACAGAAAGCAAAATTGATCTATGGTGTATTTCCTAAGAATGGTGTTTCAAATGTTGTTACATACAAAGATAAACGAATGCCCTCTGTACAAACTTCCTAGTCTAGTTTAATATGACATGCAGCAAATTGCCCATCACTAATCTCTAATAACTCTGGCTCTTCAATGCATTTTTCTATTACATATGGACATCTTGCTCTAAACCTACACCCGTGAAACGGATCTTCATTAGTTGCATCTTTAATTCTAATTTTTCTCTCTCTCTTTAGATTATCTGGATCTGGTTCTGATATTGCGTCAATTAATGCTTGAGTGTATGGGTGCTTTGGTTTCAGCAAAACTTGATTGATTGGACCTGTTTCTACAATTTTCCCACTGTACAAAATCGCAATTTTTTGTCCAAAATATCTGGCAGTTGCCAAATCATGCGTGATATAGATAAATGAAATACTATATTTTTTCTGTAATTCATGCATCAATTCAAGCATTTCAGCTCTAATTGAAACATCCAACATTGAAACTGGTTCATCAGCAATAATGATCTTTGGTTTTAATGATAATGCTCTTGCTAGAACTATTCTCTGCCTTTGCCCTCCTGATAACATATGAGGGTATTTCTTCATTATTTCCTCAGCAGGTTCTAGCTTTACTTCTTGTAAAACTTCGATTACTCTTTTTATTCTGTCTTTTTTATTTCCGATATTATGTATCTCCAAAGGCTCTGCAACAATGTCTGCAATTTTCATTCTAGGATTGATAGAATCGTATGGATCCTGATGAATCATTTGACAATTCATTCTGATTTTTTCTAAATTCTTTTTTTCATCATCTATCTCATATCCTTCAAAAAAGATTTTTCCTGAATCAGGCTCAATTGTTCTCAGAATTAGTTTAGCTATAGTTGACTTTCCAGAGCCAGACTCTCCTGCCAATACTAGAACTTCTCCTATTCCAAGTGAAAAAGAAACATCATCTGTAGCCCTTACTGTTGCTATTTTTCCGCCAAACATTCCTTTTTTAGTAAAATATTTTTTTAAATGCTCAACTTTTAGAATTTCTGTCAATGACTACTGTTTAATTTAGAAGTATATCAAGAAATATGATTTACGCGTAAAACATGGGATAACGCATTTATGTTAAATAATGTCTGAATTAATACTTGAGTAACACTTTACAAAAAAATCTAAATTATAAAAAATTCATAATTGATGAACGCCTGCAATATTTCAAACCTCATGCCAGTAAAATAGAAAAAACTTTTGCTGAAGAGATTTCATTTAGTTTGAATAGGAAGGGTAAATTTATCTCTCCAAAATTCTTTTATGATAAAAAAGGATCAGATCTATTTGAAAAAATTTGTACATTGCCTGAGTATTATCCTACTCGGACTGAAATTATGATTTTAAACAAACTCAAAGATGAACTCCCTTCATTTCTAGATAAAACATTCAGGGTCGTTGAATTAGGAAGTGGTGCATCTGTAAAGACAAGAATAATCCTTGATATTTTCTCAAAATTATGTGGGGATGTTGAATATTTCCCTATTGATATATCTGAGATTCTTGCAGAAAGTTCTGAGGAATTGTTGAAGGATTATGAAAATTTACACATTACTGGAATAATTGACACATATGAGGGTGGTTTAGAATTTCTAAAAAACTATGATGAAAAGAAAAATTTAATCCTATTTTTGGGTTCTAGCTTTGGAAATTTCCCGCCAAAGGACGGTCATGAGTTTCTGCAAAAAATAAACTCTACAATGAAAAAAGGAGATCTCTTTCTTATTGGACTTGATTTGGTTAAGGATAAGAATATTTTAGAATCTGCATATGATGATTCTCAAGGCATTACTTCAGAATTTAACTTGAATGTTCTTTCGAGAATAAATGATGAACTAGATGCCGATTTTAATTTAAATAATTTTTCACATCATTCTCTTTACAACGAAACTGATCAGCGAATTGAAATGTATCTGAAATCCCTAGTTGATCAATCTGTGGTGATCTCAAAATCCAATCTTTTATTGAACTTAGAAAAAGATGAATTGATTCACACTGAATATTCTCACAAGTTTAGGTTATCTCAAATTCAAAAACTTCTTGATGATGTAGGGTTTGAAATTAAACATACATGGTTAGATGATAAGTCTCATTTTTCACTAACACTGGTATCTAAAATTTAGATATCTTCTGCACATCTAAAACCTGAAAATAACCACCGTTCATCCAATCTGAAAAAATTTCTATATGACCCTCTAATTGACATTTCTGGTGTGGCAAAAGATCCTCCTCGTAAAACTTTTTGATTTGTAAACCATTTGTCATTGTATTCATCAAATCCTGATTTGAATCCTGGATATCCTGTAAATTCTGACGAGGTCCATTCCCAAACATCTCCAATCATTTGCTGACAACCATGTTGACTTGAACTATTTGGATACGTGCCAATTTCTGAACATCCCCAAAAATATGATTCAAGTAGATTGCATTTTTCATTTGTTGGTTTGTCATTTCCCCAAGGGTAGATTGTTTTTTCGTTTTTTTCCTCATTCCAACATGCAGCTTTTTCCCATTCTGCCTCAGTAGGAAGTCTCTTTCCCGCCCATTTACAATAAGCATCTGCTTCATAATAACTGACATGACATACAGGTTCATTGGGGTTGATTTTTCTAATTCCTAAAAAGTCTCGAACATTCCACTCGTCATTAATTTTTTCCCAGTACATTGGTGCTTTCCAATCATTCTCTTTTACTTTTTCCCATCCATCTGATAGCCAAAACTTGTATGTCTCATATCCTCCATCTTCTACAAATTTTAGATATTCTTGATTAGTGATTGGAAAAACATCCATCTTGAAATCATTTAGGTATGATTTGTGCTCTGGAAGTTCAATGTCATAGCAGAAATCATTTCCATTATATCCCATTGTGTAAAGACCCCCCTTGATTCTAACTGATTTTTTCTCTGGATTGATTTGTTTAGATATTTTGTTTTTCTTTACTGGATGATACTGTTCTGCTAAAAGATGTTGAAGGTCATATACTAGAAGTTCTTGATGTTGACACTCATGATGAAACCCCATAACTATTAGTCTTATTTCATCAGAACTGAGATTTTTTGATTCAATAAAACGCTCTACTCTTTGATTAATTGTATTAAAATATTGAAATATCTGATCAACTGTGGGTCTTGAGACTACACCTCTTAATCCCTTGTCATGTGGAACTCCAAATTGTTGATAGTATGAATTAAGATATTCTGAAAATTCTTTTGAGTAAAACTCGTAATTCTTTTCTAATTTACTCATTATTGCTTCGTAAATCCAACTTACGTGTCCTATATGCCACTTTGGTGGACTCATAAATGATGCAGTCTGAACTACAAAATCATCTTTTTCCAAAGTTTTTACAAGTTCTAGTGTTCTACTTCGTGTCTCCCTAAATTGCTCTAACAATGCATTTTTTTGATCTAATTCTTGATTTGAGGGCATTATTGGGAAATTATTTTTTTTCTATTATAATATTTGTGGCATTAGTTGGTCTAGTACCCTCTGGCAAAAACAGATGTTGATACACTTTGTTCTTTACAGTATATGCATCTCAAATTTTCATTTTCACTGCCAAATGGAATTACTCGAATATCTGCTCCTGTTTCTTCTTTAATTTTTTCTTCACATTCTAATTTTCCACACCAAGGAGCCTTGAAGAATCCACCTTTCTCAATTTTTGATTTAAACTCCGTATAGTCTGAAATCTCCATTGTGTTTTCTTTTGCCTGTTCTTTGGCTTTTTTTAGCATCTCGTTTTGAATTTCATTCAATATTGTGAATATTTTTTCAATTTCATCAAAATTCAAGGTTGATTTTTCTTTATTGTATCTTTTTGCAATTACAATGCTTCGCTTTTCAATATCTTTAGGACCTATCTCGATTCTTAATGGAATTCCTTTTAATTCCCAATCATTAAATTTGTAACCTGGAGATAATCCACTTCTATCATCTACATGTACTCTGATTTCTTTTGTTTCTAACGTGTTTTTAATTTCTTCAACCTTTGATAGAACTTTTTCTTTCCCCTCTTCATTTTTATAAATTGGAACAATTACAACTTGTGTTGGTGCTACATTGGGTGGTAGTACTAGACCTTTATCATCTCCGTGTGCCATGATCATAGCTCCGATCAATCTCCATGAAACACCCCAAGATGTCTGCCATGCAAAATGTTCTACATTATCTTTGTCTGCAAATTTAACTTCAAATGGTTTTGAAAAATTCTGCCCTAGAAAATGAGATGTCCCCATCTGTAACGCCTTTCCATCAGGCATAATTGATTCCATTGTAGTTGTATATACTGCACCTACAAACTTCTCTTTTTCACTTTTTTTTCCTATTGTTACTGGAATTGCCAATTCTTCTTCAACTGTATTTTTGTAAATCTCTAAAATCTTCATTACTTCTTTTTCAGCCTCTTCTTGAGTTGTGTGGACTGTGTGGCCTTCTTGCCACAAAAATTCTGAGGTTCTTAGAAATGGTTTTGTTGCTTTAATCTCTGCCCTTAATGCAGTATTCCAAAAATTGATTTTTAATGGCAAATCCCTCCAACTTTGAATCCATTTGGCATACATTGTATATGCCAATGTCTCTGATGTTGGTCTTAGAGCAAGTTTATCTCCAATTTCATTTGTACCTGAATGAGTTACCCAAAACACTTCTGGATTAAATCCTGCAAAATGCTTTTGTTCTTTTCCTAACAAAGATTCAGGAATTAATATTGGTAGAAATCCATTTCTTATTCCATTTTTTGCAAATTTTTTATCAAATGTACTTCTCAATGATTCCCAAATGGAATAACCATCTGGTCTTAGAACAATTAACCCTTTGACAGGTGCATAATCTGCTAATTTTGCTTTTAGAACAACCTGAGTATACCATTCACTAAAATCATCATTTTTTGAAACAGTGATTCCTACGTCTTCTTTACTCAAACTAAAAATCCAAGAATTAATTTAACTAATGAGCCTTTCGTGAGAATTTTGCTATCGTAAATTAATTTCAGTATTTTAAAGCGGGTCGCCTTTACAGAGAACTTTGCCCATTACTCTGCTTTGGAAATTTGGACACACAAAACACTGAATAAATTGAATTTCTTCTTTCAAAACTGGACAGTCTACATACTCTTGCTTCATTTTTTTGAGCATTTTTGGACTGACGCCTTTTAACTTTAATTTCCCTTTTTCATCCATCATACCTGATGCTTTTAATTCATCTTTAACTTCCTGAGGCAGTTTTTGTCTTCCTTCTCTCTCATTGATCTCTACTTCGTATTTACGTTCTAATTCTGCCATGTTTAACCATAAAACAAACGGTGATTTATTACTAGCGTTTTTTTGATCTCAAAAAAGTTTAAACTTTAATATAATTAGCATTTTTTTCCAATTCAGAAATCAATTGCTTGTAATTTTTGACGTTGAAGGTGTTTTATATGATGAAGAATATCTTCCAATTCTTGCAGAAAAATTAAACAAAGAAGATGAGATTTGGGAAATTACCAAACAAGGAATTCAAGGGAAAATTAACTGGGAAGAAGGTTTGAAAACAAGAGTTGCAGCACTTAGAGGTCTTGATGAAAAAACATGTCAGGAAGTTGCTGATGCATTGCCTATAATGACTGGTGCAAAAGAACTTTGTAGAGTACTAAAATCAGCTGGTTGGAAACTCATGGCAGTTTCTGGAGGGTTTACTTTAATGATGGCTAGATTACAAAAAGAACTAGATCTTGACTATGTTTATTCAAATGAGTTAAAATTTAAAGATGGAAAATTAGATGACGTAGTAATCCATGTTGATTCTGATAAATCAAAGTCTGCCAAAATAAAAATTGCTGAATGGGGTGAGAAAAAAGAAGATATTGTTTGTGTTGTTGATGGGGCAAACGATGTGAAATTATTTGACATTTGTGGATTGGGTATTGCATATAGAGCTCAGGACTTGGTAAAAGACTTGGCTACTGCTACTTTGGAAGAAAAGGACCTCTCAAAAGTTTTAGATATTATCAACAAACATTACAAAATGGAACTGGAAACAATCACTCCTGCCTAAACAATTTTTTAGTCCATATCTTTAGTACTTTTACTTGGAAATTATTCCTGTTCTTATTGAAAAAGAAATTGAACCCTCAGATGATATATCTGATTTGGTATTGAGCTCTTGCGACTTACATGATGGTGACATTTTAGTAATTGCACAAAAAATTATCTCAAAACAAGAAGGAAGAATTGTCAAATTATCTACTGTTGAACCTTCTTTACTATCTCAGGGAATTGGCTCTCAGTATCAAAAAGATCCTCGTCTAGTAGAATTAATTTTATCTGAAACAAAACGAATTATCCGAATGAAAAATGGCATATTAATTGTTGAAACAAAAAATGGATTTATCTGTGCAAATGCCGGCATTGATGAAAGTAATGTGCAAGAAGGGTATGCGACTTTATTACCAATTAATTCAGATGTTTCTGCTGAATCAATCCGCTACAATATTTTAAAACAAACTAACAAAAATGTGGCAGTAATAATTTCTGATACATTTGGACGTCCTTTTCGTATGGGCCAAACTAACTGTGCCATAGGCATTTCCGGATTAAATCCAATAATTGATTATGCTGGAATGCATGATTCATTTCAAAAGATTTTGCGTGTAACTGCAATTGCTGTAGCTGATGAACTGTCCTCTGCAGCGGAACTGGTAATGGGCAAATCATTAAAAATCCCAATTACTATAATTAGGAATTACTCATTCAAAATTGAAGACCATGTTATAGATGAATTAATTCGACCTGAGCATGAAGACCTTTTTAGATAACTCATTTTTTCAATAGGGTTAATAATTAAAAGCACTCTATATTATGTGAAAATGTCAATCACTACTGAACTTCACTGTCATAATTCATTTTCAAATTTTCATGTAGGTGAAGGTGAACCATCACATGATTGTAATGTTTCAATACGTGACCAACTTGAGCGTTCACTTAATTTAGGATTGGATGCAATTTTTGTAACAAATCACAATACACTTGATGGGTATCGTCAATTACTTGAATACAAAAATGATCATGAGAAATTCAAAAAAATCAATGTTTATCCTGCTGAAGAGATAACAATCGATAATGGGGCTCATGTCTTGGCCTATGGTATTCACGATGAAATTCCTGCTGGGATTTCTCTGGAAGAATTAATTGATAAAGTACGAGATCAGGGGGGCGTCTCATCTGCACCCCATCCATTTGGTCTAATTAACGCATTGCGTGAGGATGCAAAAAAATGTGATATGGTTGAAGTTTTCAATAGTAATAATGTAGATATTTTATCAAACGCTCGAGCCACTCAATTTGCACTGGATAATAACATTACACAAGTGGCTGGTAGTGATTCCCATGTTTTGTCAACTCTTGGGAGATGTGTTAATCAAATTGATTCAGAAAATACTCTTGATGATATTTTACATGCAATGAAATGTGGACACATTCATGTTTCTCAAACAGGTTATGTGTCACAATCAGAAACATTGGACCATCTAAAATACAAAATTAATAATTCTAAAGAATACATTGTTGATTATATTTCTGAACATTACCCAAACACAAAATGGCTTTTTACATTATTACTCAGACTATATGATTCAAATCAAAACAGTCCTATGTGGCCATTATTCTACAGAATTGCACTTTATTCGATGAGAAGGATATCACAAAAAATCAATTTTCAAAATCATGATCCTAGTTTTATGAAAGATAGAAATCTTACCACTATCTTGAAAATGACATTGTAAGATAAAGTAGGACAAGCTAAACTCAAATAGATTTTAATATGACAAAACGCTTTTGTTGAATTAGATACCTATGTCTGATTCTGCTGAAAAAAAATTAGATGCAACTGGATTATTTTGTCCCGAACCTGTATTTCGAACAAAAATTGAAATTGAAAGAATGCAAGTTGGTGAAACTCTAACTGTGTCTGCAGATGATCCTGCTGCTGAAGATGATATTTCAAGATGGGTTACAAGAAATGGTCATGAGCTATTAGATTTATCAAAAGATGGGAATGTAATTACATTTCAAATTAAAAAGGTGAAATAACCAGAATAATGACTACTGTTACTGATACAGATGTCTTGAGCAGAGTGGGAAACACTCCTCTCGTAAAATTAAATTCACTTTCTCATGATAATGTAGAATATTTTGCAAAATTAGAAGGTCATAACCCATTTGGTTCTGTAAAAGACAGAGCTGCATATTGGATGATTAAAGATGGTGAAGAGCGAGGAATTCTAACCAAAGGCAAAAGCATAATCATCGAACCTACTTCTGGTAATACTGGAATTGCGTTAACTGGTATTGCGAATGTATTGGGCTATAAAGTAGAAATTGTAATTCCTGAAAAAGCTAGTAATGAGACCAAAGATATCATTAGGAATCTTGGTGCTAAAGTATTTGAGACAAGTGATGATTTATGTCCTAAAGTTGGGGCAGGTACAGATCAAAGTATTGCATTAGCAACTTCTATTGCATCCTCAAGACCTGACACATATTACTCTCCAAATCAATACGCAAATGAGGCAAATTTCAAGGGTCATTATGTTGGAACTGGTCCTGAAATTTGGAAACAAACTGAAGGGAAAGTAACTCATTTCTTTACAGGTGTTGGCACTGGTGGAACAATTACTGGGATTGGTACTTTTCTTAAAGAAAAAAACCCTAATGTTAAGATAATTGGTTGCCAACCGCAACAAAACCATTTAATTCAAGGATGGCGAAACTTTGAAGAATCTGCAAAACCTGATTTATTTTTAAAACGTGAAAGTGTTGTTGATGATTGGGTTTCTGTAGACAATAAAGAAGCATTTGATGTTGTAAAAGACGTTTTTGAAAAAGATCAACTTTTAATCAGTCCTTCATCTGCAGCAGTTTACGCATGTATGAAAAAATACCATATTGATGGGGATGCTTGTGTAGTAGGCATTTTTGCTGATGATGGACGTAAGTTCAAGAGTGTTTATGCATCACAAAACGTTATGACAGAAGAAGAATTTGAAAATTCTTTGAAAAATGCAAGACACATGTCGGATTTGGCATACTAGGAATCTAAAATCTGCTTTAATTGATTTTGATAAAAATCTCGGAATGTTTTATTCATCTCTTTTTCATGATTTAGGCATTTGTTGCTTTGTTCGTTAAGATTATTTTTAATTTCTTTACTCCATTGACTTTGTTGCTTATCTTTGGGATCTGAGATTGATGGATTATCTTTGATTTTTTGCATGATTTCTAATAACTCCATTCCTATCTGTCGAAATTTACTTATGCGTAAAAGAAACATTTGTGACTCTTCTTTGTTAATTAAATTCATCATGGTATGAACTTGATTATAATATTCTAAAGATTTATCACTATAATTTCTGAATTCATTCAATCTTTTCTCCCAATAATCTTTGGATGGTTTCTCTTCCACCTTGTAACTGAACTTGATATCTGCTAATTCTGTTCCTAATTTTGCAAGTTTTCCACTAGTCTCCTTAATTGAATTCTTTAGATTTTCTGTATTGCTCATTCCATTTCCTATTTATTTGCAGAATTGTTAAACTTTTAATTTATCCCATTCGTCTTTGGATTTTTTAGAATGTTCTCTCATACAATTTTCACAGAAGGAATCCCATTCATTAATTCCTAACTTTTTAAAATATCCCAAAGACCAGCTGTATGTGGGAATTTTTCGATATTGAAATTGTTGAATTGTAAAGATTTCTTTATGCTCAAATTTTTTTAGACACTTTTTGCATTGTGCATTTTTCATTCTTTTTTATCTGCGCTTTCTGTTAAATATTTATCAACATCAATTGCTGCCATACACCCAAACCCTGCAGCAGTTATTGCTTGTCTGTAAGTTCTATCATGAACATCACCAGCTGCAAAAATACCTTCAATGTTAGTGTGGGTTTTATTTTTTAATACAACGTATCCTTTATCATCCAAATCTATTTGTCCTTTGAATAATTTTGTATTTGGTTCATGACCTATTGCAACAAAAAGACCTCCTGCATTAATTGTTGACTCTTCATTTGTTTTTAGATTTTTTATAATTACTTTTTGCATTTTTTGCTCCCCTTTGATTTCTGTTACAGCAGAGTCCCAATGAAACTTTATTTTTTCATTACTAAATGCACGTTCTTGCATTACTTTACTTGCACGCAATTCATCTCTACGATGAATAATGTGAACTATTGTGCCAAATTTTGTGAGGAATGTTGCTTCTTCAATGGCTGAATCCCCTCCTCCTACAACAACTATTTCCTGATTCCTAAAAAATGGTCCATCGCATGTTGCACAATATGAAACACCTTTTCCTGCAAATTCTTGCTCTCCAGGCAATCCCATCTTTCTTGGATTTGCACCAGTCGCAATAATTACTGCACGCCCTTCATACTCTTCTGAGGCTGTTAAAACTTTGAATGGGCTTCGTCTAAAATCTACATCAACTGCTTCATCATCAATAATTGTAGTTCCCATTCTTTGAGATTGCTTTCTCATATCTATCATTAAATCAGGACCCATTATCCCGTTTTCAAATCCTGGATAATTCTCTACTTCTGTTGTATTCACTAATTGACCTCCTGGAAGAATTCCTGACAAAATCAATGTGTCATACCCAGCTCTAGAACAATAAATCCCTGCAGTGTACCCTGATGGTCCCGCACCAATAATAATTACATCAAATTTTGTTTTTACCTTATCTGGTTTCATAGGATCGCTATCATTTGTTTCAAGTACTGTTGCACCATCGTCAGCTGCCATCATGATGTTTGATAACTTTGTAGCAATAATTTAAGTGTCTTTTTTTGATTATTCGTCTTTCATTCTCAAAATTATCTGATCACATATTCTACGCATTTCAGAGTCTGATCCAACACTAGAGATTTTTACAATATCTGTAGTGGTAACAATTCCTATTATCTGCTCATTTTCTTTGACAGGTAGTTTGTGGATTGATTTCTCTTTCATCATTTCTGAAGCTTCCCAAATTGTCTCTTCTGGATCTATCGTTATTAGTGGAGATGACATGACTTCTGAGATCTCTGTAAATAAGGGCCTTCCTTCAGCAGCAACTTTAGTAACGAAATCCCTTTCAGTGACAATGCCTATGGGTTTGGAATCCTCAGTTATGACCACACATCCTATTTTCAATTCTTTCATTTTTTGAGCGGCATCTTGAATTGATACGGATTTATCTGCAGTTAAAACGGTTTTAGACATTACCTGATTTACAAAAGTACTTCCTTCCATGAAAAATCTATGATCTTCAATTATATGATATGATTTCTAAATTATCATACTTGAAAATCATTGCGGGAAATCATTGAATGCTTTTAAGTTCGTAATTGAGATAAACCCTATATGGTAATTAAAACAAAAAAAATCCTAGTTCCTCTGGATGGTTCAAAAAACTCTTTTCGTGGATTGGATATGGCTATTCATATTGCAAGACAGTCTAATGGAACAATAACTGCCTTGGCAGTAAAATCAGTGCCTGGATTGTATGCACTTCATCCACTTGGTTTCTTAGATTTTAACTCGATGAAAGAAGTAAAAAAATTCCTTGAACAGGCAAAAGTTAGAGCCGCAAAAAAAGGAATACAATTAACTGGTAAAGCACTCGCAGGTGATCCTGGATATGATATTGCAAGGTTTGCAAATAATAGTAAAAATAGAATTGACTTGGTTGTAATTGGTGCAAGAGGAAGAGGTAGTGTAAAAGAAATGTTTTTGGGCAGTGTTTCAAATTATGTATTACACAAATCCAAAAAACCCGTTTTGGTTGTAAAATGAATAATTTCAAAAAAATCCTAGTTCCTCTGGATGGTTCAAAATATTCTAAAAAAGCTCTACAAAGGGCATGTGAAATGGTAAATGCATTTGATTCACAAATTATTTTAATTTATGTTGTTGAAAAATCAGTACCTGTAAATTTTTTAGATCGTAAAGAATATTTGCAACTTTTACGAAAATATGGCAAAAAAACTCTGAACGATGCAAATGAGATTCTTTCTAAAAATGGAATTACTGGAAAATCTTTGATAAGAGAAGGTAACATTGTAAATGAAATTGATAAAGTAATCAAGGAAGAAAAATGCAATCTGGTTGTTGTGGGTAACAAAGGTCTTGGAACTGTAGCCAGATTTTTACTTGGAAGTACTTCAAATAAGCTTGCTCAATCATCACCTTGCTCATTGATGATTGTGAAATAATTTAATTCGCTAAAATTATTTTGTTAGGGAATTTACAATATCTGATTTTGTAATTATGCCTACTAATTTTGATTTTTTGACTACTGGCAGTCCACTAATGTCATGCTTTATCATCAAAGTTACTGCATCCTTGACATCATCATTAATTCCTACGGTGATTGGCTTGGAGGACATGATATCTGTTGCATGAAATGGAAACAAGTAACTCATTTGATTGGAATGAATTTCTTCTAATCCTTTTTTGAATTTATATTCTTGAACTTCTTTTGGATCTGCTGACTCTGCAATCCATTGAGGAATTTTTGCAGGCACAAAGTCTCTGAATGTAACAACTCCTACAGGTGTTTGATTCCTTTTGATAATGACTCTTGATATCCTGTATTTTAACAGCAGACTTTCTATGTGTAATATTGGGTCACTTGGAAGTGCGGTAATAACATCTTTTTTCATAATCTCTGAAACTTTGAAAGGTGTTGACTCTTTTGTAAGAATTGCTTTTACAAGATCTGTCTCAGTTACGATTCCTTGTAATGTTTTGTCTTTATTTGTAATGATCACTAGACTGATCCGGTGTTTTTTCATCATCATTGCACATTCAGTTACAGTGTTGTCTTGAGTTAATGTGAATAATTTCTTAGGGATAAACTCCTTTGCTACTACTGCACTAATTGGTCTTGATCCTAACTCGTAGATTTTTTTTGCAATATCTTTTTCAGTAATTACTCCTAACGGTTTTTTCTTGTCTACGATAACTACCCGTTTGACTCTATTTTTCAATAGACTCTCTCTGGTTTTTAGCAGTGTTGTATTTGGCTTGACTGTAATTGGTTTTGAAATTAATTCTAATAATTTGATTTTTTTAACATCCAATGTCTATCTGTTTTTTATTTCTTAATTAAGGATTAATACATTCACCATTGAATTTCATGTTTGGTAATTACTGAGAAAGATATTTAGTTCTAGTTGACATTAATACTATATGGCAAATTCTGTTCCTTTGTATGTGGTTGGGTTATCTAAAGATGAACCTGCAAATGAGGTACTTTCATCCAAGTTTGGTTCTGCTTTAGAGAAAGTTCAAAAAGTATTATCAAATATAATTGAGGCAAAAATTACAGTAGAATCTCAAAATCCTGAAGGTTCAAGAACTCATTATGATGCAACTGCATCTGTTAAGACTTCGAAAAATACATTGGTTTACACTGCATCTGGTTGGGATATTCTTAAAATTGCTGATGAATTAAGCCGAAAATTGGAAGGAGAATACTCTGATCGTGAGAATAAGCGTCAAAGAGAAAGTATTCGTAAAAAGGAGGAATTCTGAAATGTTTCAAAACATTCTTGTTCCATTTGATTTATCTGACCAATCCACTAGGGCCTTTAAGGTTGCATTAGATGTTGCAAAAAAATATCAATCAAAAGTAACTCTTCTTACGTGTCTTGAGGGGGATGCTTGGCATCACAAATATTATGATGCAAGAGCCGATAAAGAATTAATTAAAAAACAGAGTAAGGTGACAAAAAAGCATGTTGAAAAACTAGAATCTTATGCTGAAAAAAATAACATTACTGTCAAAACTCAAATAATTACTTCAAAATCTGTTGTAAATGACATTGTAACTTTTGCAAAATCTAGAAAACATGATCTAATTGTAATTGGGTCTCATGGGAGAACTGGTTTTGATAAAGTTCTCTTAGGTAGTGTCGCAAATGGTGTGTCACAAAAAACTCGCTGTCCTGTTTTAATTGTAAAATAAACCGGTTGTGTTTTAATTGATTTCAATAATTGGAAGCGGCCGAGTTGGCGCGTCAATTGCATTTCTCTGTGTTGCAAATGCACTAGATGATGTCTTATTGATCAATCGTAGTAGAGATAAAGCAATTGGTGAATCATTGGATATTTCAAATGCAATCCCGGCAACTTCAAAATTTTCGATACATGGAACAGATGACTATGCTGAATTATCTGGTTCAGATATTGTAATAATTGCTGCAAGTACTGTTTCATACACGAAATCTAGGACCGAAAATAAAAATCCGCAAATAGATATGATAAAAGAGATTGCAAAAAAAATTAAACAGTACTGCCCTTCTGCAATAATTTTAATGGTTTCAAATCCTCCTGATGTTTTGACATATTTTTTTCAAAAAGAATCTGGTTTTTCTAGATTCAAAGTAATTGGCATTGCATCAAGCCTTGATTCAAGCAGATTTCGCTATTTTGTATCAGAAAAATTATCTGTGCCTCAATCCTCAATAAATGGTGCATTAGTTCTTGGGGAGCATGGTGATTCAATGGTTCCTATTTTTTCAAACGTAACTGTTGAAGGAAAATCTCTATCTTCTATGATAAATGATGTTGAAAAAAAATACATTACTTTTGATATTCGAAACTATTGGAAGACTCTGAGAAATTATAAGAGTCGATCTCAGTTTGGCATCGCAAAAAATGTCTACGATGTAATTAATACCATCATCAATGCCCAAGAACTATTTCTCACAGCATCTGTAGTTCTTGAGGGTGAATACGGTGAAAATGACGTGGCAATGGGCGTTCCTGTAAAAATTAATCAAAACGGCGTTTCTGAAATACAGACAATTCAACTTGACGAATCCGAATCATCACTGTTAACAGAATCCTCTAAAAAAATCCGTGATGACATTAATTCTGTCTAAATTGATTTAGAATTTCTTGGTGTTTTTCACACAATTTTTTGTTGTCTATCTGGGAATGGAGGAGATCTTTTTGCCAGTGGGAATTAAACAATCTGCAGTCTAAATTATCGCAAAACGCCTCTCCTGTTTCATAATACATGATGGCTTGTAATAGGTAGCCTTCTGCGATTTCTGATAAACGTGAATCATGATATTCTAAAAATTGGCCTTTGTATCTTTTTTTGATTTCGTCTACTGCATCTTTTGAAAAGTTTGTCATTAAATCCAGATAGTATTGTTTTGGTTTTGCGGGGGCCTCTATCATGCCTGTAGTTGAAATTATTACAGGATTAGAACTAATCAAAGATCTTGCATGATATCTATAATCACTTTCATCAAATGTGCATGTAATCTTATTTGTAAAAATCACATTTAGTATATCCATTCTATTTTCATTATCTGGAATTAATTCTGAAATAATTTTTTGTAATTCCACTCCATCATATAATGGGGGTTCTTTTTCTTGAGACATGTCTATGCTCTCTTTTTCTACTAAAACATCTTCATCTGAAGTAGAATATTTCTGAAATGGTTTCTTAATGTCTAAAATTCTAATACTTGCAATTTTTTTATATGTCCTATCATCTAAATTATTGAACAAATTCTTTCTTGTTTCAATTGTAATTTGAAATGTGTTTTCGAGGAACTTTCTTAATCTATCTAATTGAATTTCAGGAACTGTTGGTTCATTATATAGAATAATTTTAGAAATTTTCAATAAAAAAGATATTTCTTGATGACTTATCTTTCTAACTCTTTGATTTTTGCTGCAGTTATTTCAGCTGCCTTTTTTCCAGAGTATAACATGGAACCAAATGTTGGACCCATTCTTGCCAAGCCATGTGTTTCAGTTACTGACATGCCTGCAGCCACCAATCCTGGATAAACTTCTCCTGTTTTATGGACAACATGTTCTTCTCCATCATTGACATGCATTGGTTCCATTCCTTTCCATTTAGCTAATCCTCTATCTACTAATCTCTTTACTGCAACAGAATCATGGCCTGATGCATCGATTATTATTTTTGCTTCTAGTGCAACTGGATCTACACAAGTTATGTTTCGTGGTAAAGCTGAAACTGGCATCCAATTTACAACAATTCCTGCAACTCTTCCGTTTTTCAATACTAAATCATCAAATTTTGTTAACTGTAGGAATTTGACTCCTGCATCACATGCTGCTGCAATTAATTTTGATACTGCATGTGGGCCTGGAGTAAGATACAGTCCATCTGCAACTTTTTTGTATGGGACTCCCAACTCATCCCAAATTTTCTGTGCTGGTTCTCTAACTGTTACTGGATTCATCATGTATCCTCCTAACCAATAACCTCCGCCTAGGTAGTTATTTTGTTCAATTACGAGAACTTTGAAACCCATATTAGATAACTCTCTACTAGCTGTTAATCCTGCTGGACCAGCTCCAATAATTATGACATCTGAATCTGCTCTGTCAATCAATACGTCATGAAATTCATTTGCGATTGCACGTGTAATTTCGACTTCTTTTACATCTGTAAAAATTTTATTTGATTGCTCTGCTACTGTGGCCTCTTGCATGAGATGAATTCATTCTCTGAACAATTAATACTTTCCCACATTTCTTTAAAATTAGGTATGACTAATTCTATTAGGTTTTAAAAAAGTAGGAAAATTATGTATGACCTCAAAATTTTCTTTACTAAAACATCCCTATATCAAAAATTTATAACCAAACTAGATGGAATTTCTTTGTATTGACAATATCTGATCTTAAACAATCTTCTCCAGATTCTGCAAAGCCTAAAATTAATTGGGCTAGGATTGAGGAGGCAGATAATTTTGCTAAAACAGTAAAGATGTTCCGTCAAGGAAAATACGATGAGGATAGTTTTAGACGATTTAGACTTCAGCATGGTGCGTATGGCACCAGAATGACTGGTGATTATGCAATGGTTAGAATAAAACTTCCTGCCGGGGAAATTTACCCTCATCAATTTGAAAAAATATCTCAATTAAGTGAACAGTATTCTATTGGCAGTGCACATTTTTCTACTAGAGAAAATATTCAATTGCATTGGGTAATTCTTGAAGATGTATCTGAAATTTTTAGAGGTCTTGCTGAAGTTGGTCTGACATCTCGGGAAGCATGTGGTAACTCTGTTCGTAATGTTATGTGTAGCCCATTGTCTGGTGTATGTCCTGATGAAAAATTTGATTCAACTCCATATGCCCTGGCAACTGCTAGATTTTTTTTAAGAAATCCGATGGCACAAAATCTTCCACGCAAATTTAAATTCAATTTCACGTGTTGTGAGAAACATGGAATGGTAAGGATGGTTGATGTTGGATTAATTCCACAAATAAGGGAAATTGACGGTTCTTCTCAAAGAGGATTTAAAATATTCCTTGGCGGTGGATTGGGTAACAAATCATATGTTGGACATCAATTAGAAGAATTTACTCCTGAAGAAGATTTACTTTACACATCTATTGCTGTGATGAGGATATTTGATAGATTGGGTGATAGAAAAAATCTTGCAAGAAATAGAATGCGTTACCTAGTAAATGATATGGGTTGGGATAAATTTCAAAATCTTGTGTTCAAAGAAAGAGCAATTGTTAGAGCTACTCAATCTGTTGTGACTCAACTTGATGTTGATATAACACCTGATCAAATAAAGCGACCTATTAGAATTACCGATGAAAGTGGCAATTCTGTTCCTGATGGTTATGCTAGATGGCTAAAAACAAATACAGTAAAACAAAAACAATCTGATTATCGTTCTGTGTTTATTACTCTAGAAGCTGGTGATATAACCTCAAATCAGTTAAATGCACTAGGTGATATCATCCGTAACTTCTCCTCTGAAGGTAAGGCACGATGTGGATTTGTGCAAAATGTTGCATTACGATATGTACTAGAAGATGATTTGCCTCAATTGTATTCTAAATTGCTTGAGGTAGGACTTGCAAAGTCCGGTGCATTGACTATGACTGCACCTATTGGATGCTCTGGCACTACTTCATGTAATCTTGCTTTGACAAACTCACATAGATTGGCAAAAGAAATACAACGAAAATTCTTGGATCTAAAGTTGGATGAGGATGATGATCTAAGTGATTCCTCGATAAAGATAAGTGGATGTCCTAATTCTTGTGGGCAACATGGTATTGCAACAATTGGTTTCTTTGGAGGAGGTGGACGTGTTGGAAAAGACATGTATCCAAATTATCAAATGTCTTTGGGAGGCCGGTCAGATGGCGATACAATGCTAGGAGAAACTTGTGTTAGAGTTCCTGCAAAACGAGTGATACCTGTTATTCTAAAAATCATTGAACTGTTCAAAGAAAAAAAGAAATCTGATGATACTCTCAAATCATGGATTCATAGGGTTGTAAATGGTAATGAGGATTCAGATATCAAATCCATCAGCGATATTAAAAAAATTATTGAACCGATGATTGTTCCACCAACAATTCAGGAAGATCCTGATTTCTATCTTGATTATGGTAGCGATACAAGTTATCACACAAAAACTGGAAAGGGTGAGTGTGCTGCTTGACCGAATCTGGTAAAATAACAACCGATGTTGATTCTCTACGCTCTGAGATACGAGACAAAAGTGTTCGAGTAATTGATGTTAGACGTGAAGGTGACTACAAACAAGATCATATTCCTTCTGCCGTAAATTTACCTTTGGCAAATCTTTTGTCTGATGATAGCCCTGAACGTGTTTTAAAACTCATAAACTCTATGGGGATTGATGATGAAACCAATGTTGTAGTTTATGATGATACCTTTGGTGCCCTAGCATCAAGGGTTGCATGGACATTGGAATATCTTGGACATTCTAGTGTATCATTGCTTGAAACAACCTATAGCCATTGGAAATCACTTGGGCTAGAAAATGATTCTCAAACACCTGAAATACAAATCAAAGATCATTCGATGCATTTGCGACCTGAGATCTTAGCCACTTCTGATTATCTAGAGAGTGCAAAAAGTCGTGATGATGTTATACTTATTGATAATCGAGAACGATTAAATTTTCTAGAACAGCATATCCCTGGAGCGATTAGCCTTCCATATAGGACTCTTGCAAGCAATGATCATATTTTGCGTTCAAAAGAGGATATGAAACGATTGCTTGACAATAGAGGAATCACTGGTAATTCCGAAATTATCACTTATTGTGGGAGTGTGGGTACTCTTTCTGGTTTGGCATACTATGCCCTAAAATCTGCAGGTTTACCAAATGCAAAATTGTATGTGCGCTCATTTAAGGAATGGAAAAGTCTTCAAAAACCTACACAAAAACAAGAAGACGCAAATTATTGGGATTTGTCTGCTGAATAATTAATTTCGTTTCGAAGTTTTTTTGTAATTGTTACTTCGATGTTGTCAAAAAGAATTAGCATTTTTTCTTTATTTTCGATTAGATAGTCTTGCCCTCTGTCTTTTAGTCTAATTTTCCATAATCTTATTTCTCTATGTTCGTCAAAGAAATTCTCTATCATCTGTTCGCCTGATTTTGCTGGATTAATGAAAATATCAAATATCTCAATTGTCTTTTCAACATCTTCTTCTTCTATTGCTTCTCTAACTGATTGAATTGCATGACTTAGTTCTTTCAAATTCTTTACTGGTTTTGGTAAAGTTTTTCTTGTAATTCCGAACAATCCTTTCTTTTCTTTTCCCATTTTCTCTGCAATGTTTGGTGCAAGATCATAAATTGGAATTTTACTTAGACCATCACGTTTTTCATTTTGTACAATTAATCCTTTTTCTAATAATTTTCTTAAAGAAGACTCTGCATCAGCTTTGTCTAGAAATGTTGTCCATACAATAGAACCTAATGTATGATATCCTTGTCTTACTGATTCTAAAACTACTACTTCTTGAATTCTTTTAAACCCCTCTTCAATTCTAACATTTGCAAAATCTTTGTCTCGAATTGATCTTCTTGCATTTTTAACATCGATTTCAATTGAACGTTTCAGTGCTTCTAATGCTTCTGGCACTTGATTAAGTAATGATAAGAAACAAGCTTTGTTATACCATGCCATTGCATATGTTGGATCTGATTCGATTGCTTTATCTACCGAATCAAGGGCTTTTGAAAAATTCTTTTGTTCATAATGCACCAGCCCTTTAAGATTCCAGGCTTCTGGATTTGTAACATCTATTTCTAAAATCTTATCATATACTTTTAGTGCTTCTCCATGATCATCAATGTGAAATCTGGCATATCCTAATTTCATCAAAGTTTCAATGTTGTCTGGCTCAATTCGTAATGCTTGCTCAAATACTACTATGGCCTCTTCTAATTTTTCATCTGCCATCAAATTGATTCCTTTTTTGAATAATTTCTTACGATTATAGTCTGAATCCACTAGGCTAGTTTCTTCAACTTTGTCCTTCTTTGACGAGGATTCGTCAACCTCCTTTGATTTTTTTCCGAAAGGTTTCTTCACTAGCTCAAATTGGCATTTTATCTAGATAAATACCATCCTTAATTGGAAATGCTCTCATTTTTAATCAGTTTATTCTGATTCAAGCATCTAAATACAGAAATACTTGAAAAATACAGAAACGAATGTGTCATCTCAACCTAGATTAGAAGTTCAAGGCAAGTCCCCTTTTAAACAATCGGGTGTATATGAAGTTCAAATTTCAATTTCTGATAGTAGACCTTCTGATGAGGCTCTATTTACTAAAAAATTCCCTTCTTTGTGGAGGGGAAACTTTCATCTAAGAGTCAAGGATGGGATGTTTTCTGAAAAACTCGGCTCTCCTGAAAATCCACTTCCATCATCAATTGAAACCCTTGACACTGTTTGGATAATCGTTGTAGATCTATTCTCATCATTACATTCTGTATTTGATATTAAATTAAAACAAACTTCGACACCGCCATCTGAATCAAATGAACCTGAATCTGAACCCGAACCTAAACCTGTGGCATCTGAAAATAAAAAAGAACCATCAGAATCAAAATCCAATGTTCGTTCTGCAAGAACTTCTGGTTTAGCTGGAAATAAAGGACCTGACGGTCCACCTGGCCCAGTTGGTGATAAAGGTCCACCTGGTCCTCCAGGTCCACAAGGACCTGTTGGAAATAAAGGACCTGACGGTCCACCTGGCCCAGTTGGTGACAAAGGCGCAACTGGTGACAAAGGATCAACTGGGGAGAAGGGATTGTCTGGTGACAAAGGTGTTACTGGTGATAAGGGTTCTACTGGCGACAAAGGAGACAAAGGAGACAAAGGAATTGTTGGTCCTCCAGGTGATAAGGGGGATAAGGGTGCAACAGGACCTATTGGTGACAAAGGACCAACTGGATTAAAAGGTCCTACTGGTGACAAGGGTGAAACAGGACCAACTGGTTCTGCTGGTGATAAAGGACTTTCTGGATTACGAGGTGCTCCTGGAGAAAAAGGAGATAAGGGTCAACAAGGACCAACTGGCGATAAAGGATTAACTGGACCTACTGGACCTCCAGGTGAGAAAGGACCAACTGGATTATCTGGGGTTCAAGGAGAAAAAGGACTTCAAGGTCCTTCAGGTCCTATTGGAGAAAAAGGTCCGTCAGGACCACTTGGTGATAAAGGCCCCAATGGTCCACCCGGACCACTTGGCGATAAAGGATTAACTGGACCTACTGGCCCTGCTGGTGATAAAGGACCCATTGGTCCACCCGGCCCTATTGGAGAAAAAGGTAACAAAGGTGTTGAAGGTCCTATTGGAGAAAAAGGACCACAAGGACCACAAGGCCCTGCTGGTTCAAAAGGACTAACAGGAGTTCCAGGTCCACAAGGTGAAAAAGGAGAAAAAGGACCTACAGGACTAATTGGAGAAAAAGGACCTACAGGCCCAATTGGTGCAACTGGAGAAAAAGGACCACAAGGACCACAAGGTTCTCAAGGTGAACGAGGAACAACAGGTCCATCTGGAGAAAAAGGACCACAAGGACCACAAGGCATTCAAGGACCACAAGGTGAACGAGGCCCTACAGGCCCAATAGGTTCCATTGGCGAACAAGGTCCAGTAGGAGGTCAAGGCCCAGTAGGACCTCCAGGACCAAGAGGCCCACCAGGACCACCTGGAGAAAAAGGACCATCAGGGGGAATGTCTTCTGAACAAAAAGCATTGTTTAAAGATTTGTTAGAAATTTTAACAAACAAAAATGTAATTTCTACTGAAGAACAAATCAAATTGATGAGCTATCTTTATTGATTATTTTTAAAATAATTTTATTTGAGTACAAAAAAAGATAATTTCATAAACATCAAATTTGTTTTAGATCTTTTTCTCTATTTTTAATTTACACTGTATCTTGATTTAGATTGGAACTGCAAAATTATGTGATCACATAGATTCTTTGATTTTGTGGCATGTGTTTTTGATGTATGAATATTTTTTAAAATTATTCATCAAATTAATTCTGAAAAATTTAATTAAAGTTTCCACTAATAAATTCAGAAAAATGAAAACAATTCGTCTCTAAATGACGATTGTTAGTTTGACGATACTATCGTCTTTTTGCTGCTTTTCTCTTTGGAGCGGCTTTGCGTTTAGTTGCTGCCTTTCTCTTTGGAGCTGCTTTTTTAGCTGCAGTTCTTTTTGCTGCCTTTCTCTTTGGAGCGGCTTTGCGTTTAGTTGCTGCCTTTCTCTTTGGAGCTGCTTTTTTAGCTGCAGTTCTTTTTGCTGCTTTTCTCTTTGGAGCGGCTTTGCGTTTAGTTGCTGCCTTTCTCTTTGGAGCTGCTTTTTTAGCTGCAGTTCTTTTTGCTGCTTTTCTCTTTGGAGCGGCTTTGCGTTTAGTTGCTGCCTTTCTCTTTGGAGCTGCTTTTCGTTTAGCTGCCATACTGAATCGCCATTTTCATTGTTTTTCAGTGGTTAAACTAAAGAAATTTACACAATTTGATTACAATTTCTCAAGTAATTATATTGCATTTTTTATTGATCGTTTAATTTTCAAAAATTATTTTATCGTCTTTTGATAATTGTTAATACGTCTTCGTCAATCAAAATATGGTTTAATCCCACTCTTTGTCCTCCAAATTTTACACTCTTTCCCCATACAAGACCGTATCTGAATTCTCGTTTCAATCTACGATGTAATTTATTACAAATATCTTCTACCGTGTCTCCCTCTCTTGCAATTAATGGCTCTTTAAAATCCGTCTCCCCTCCTTTTGGCCTCATGTATATTCTGATGAATTTTAATTTCTCATAGATCTTTTCTTTTAGCAAATCGATATTGATATCGGCATTTGCTGACACTTCTATTACATCTGATTTTATTTTTGTCTTCAAATCTGACAGAAAGTCTTTATCAACCAAATCAATTTTGTTTAAAATCGTAAGTGCTTTTGAATAACTAATGTTTCCTGCAATATGATCTGCTAGTTGTTCTGAAGTTAGATCTTCTCGTACTACAACACGTGCACTAACTATTCCATAAAGATGCAGAATATCTTTAAGATGTTTTTCTGTAATTTTTGTTAATTTTACTTGCTGTGCAATCGCAATGCCTCCCATTGATGCTTTCTCAATTGTTATGTTTGGCGGTAATTGATTGAGCCTTATTCCTATGTTTCCCAATTCATTGGTAAGCACATCCTCGTGAAATGGTTGAAAAACATCTAACACCAATAAAACAAGATCTGCTGTTCGTGCTACAGATAAAATCCTCTTTCCTAATCCTTTTCCTGTGGATGCTCCTTTGATAATTCCTGGAAGATCTAATACTTGGATTTTTGCTCCTCTATATTCCATCATTCCTGGGACTACTGTTAGTGTTGTAAATTGAAAAGCTCCTACTGTTGATTTTGCCCCCGTCATTTTGTTGAGTAGTGTTGATTTCCCAACACTGGGTAATCCAATAAAGACCACCGTTGCATCTCCGCTTCTCCTAACGTCAAACCCATCTTGCTTCATTCCTGATTTTTTAGCGGTGTCTGCTTCTTGCTCTCTTTTCAGCTTTGCAATCTTTGCTTTTAGTAGACCTATATGATGTTCTGTAGCTTTGTTAATCTGGGTTTTTGCCATCTCATCTTGGATGGCTTTAATTTTTTCAGGTATTCCCAATACTACTCAACTCGTACTACAATCTTTTCAAATAAAATCCTATTACTCTTATGTGTGTTAATTTTATGAATAGATTGAAAATTATTTACTTGATTTAAAAAATTTGTAAATGACTCTTTTACACTATTGAAATTTCTAGAGTCTATATCTGATTCAGATTCATTTGTATGTGGATATTTATTGAATATTTTGCCAATTACTCTTTTAGTCATTATGTTATGATTTGATATCTTTTCTAATAAGATGTCTTTGATTTTTGATAATTTTTCTTATCATTTTTTAACAGTAATTGGTTTTCAGTTCATGTGAGAAAAAGTCTGATTTATCCGATAATTGGAATTTTCATAATTGCTTATTTTAGTTTGACAGTTTTCATCTTGCCTGAACAATATCTCTCCAATGAACAACTTGTTCCTCAACCCTATTTTGAAGCGGTTTTATCTGATTCAGATGTTTCCTTGGGTGATTCTTTTAGATTGAGTATAACTTCAGAAAATCGAGGTGACTATGGTGATATCCACATACTATCTACATCGTTTCCCACTATTTCTAAAACTGATGGTATAGTTGAGATTGCAACATATGATTTTACACAATCTTCAGTTCATGTTGAAGTTGGTGATGAAATAGGTGCAAACTATAGCGGTGGTTTGGAATCTACAACTGCAAAATACCCTTCAATTGAAGCGATGAATAGGCCAATTTTCCCTGGAGCGAAAAATCATCTGGACTTGATTATCACTCCTGAAAAAACAGGAATCTTTACCATTTATGTAAAATCTATTGATATCCCACATACCAGTAACGTGTCTCATTATCCCTATTCGGGGATTTTAGATCATCAGAATGAATATGTCTTAGATTATTCAGTAAATGTAAATCCCTAATATTTTATGGAATGATACGCTAGTCATGCCTCTCTCACAATCTGATCTTCCAAAGAAATTTTTACAAATTTATTCTGAAAAGATTTTTCTTTTTGGAAGTCTTTTTACGAGTTTTGGAATCTTGTTAGTGACAGTTGGTGGAAGCTGGGATATTACAAATCATCTGTTAAATCGACCTGAATCTTTTTTCTCTCCACCACATGCTTTGATGTATACTGGAGTTGCAATATCTTTGATTGGAGTTGTCCTTTCTTTTTTTGGTTGGCATAACTTACAGAATTCTAAAGACTACTATTTTTTATCCTTAAAAATTAAATTAATTGGAATAGGATTACTTGTTGGAGCTGGTCCTTTTGATTTTGTTTGGCATTCAAATTTTGGTTTGGATGGATTACTTAGTCCTCCCCACTTGACCTTGATACTTGGAATGTTTCTATGTAGTATTGGTGGGATGGTTGGTATTTCAAGATACTTGAAAATTAACAATTTAAAATCTGTATTTACTTTTCTACTAATCTTAGCTGTATTGCCTATCTGGCTATCTGGCTCTGGGATAATATCTTCATTGTCACTGCCTTTTTCTAACACTGATTATTTTCAATTAAATCCTGAACCCACATTTGCTTTTTTTGTTGCAAGTCTGGCATTCCCATTTCTTATTTCATTTTCAATGCTGTTGATTTTTCGATTATCAGATCATAGATTTGGAATGATGAGCCTGCTTGGAGGCCTATTTTTGTTAATTTACAGTTCTACTGCAATAGTTCCAAATTTTGCTTTGTATGATTCAATACAGTTTTACTCGCTAAACTTAATTCCTTTTGTAATCTCTGATATTATTTTAAAAGTCAATAAATCTAGAAAATCCTTGATATTTGTTGGTGGATTATTAGGCTCTGTGTTTTACATGATTTACTATCCTTATGTCATGTATACCTTCAATGAGAGCCTGCTGGGAAAATTGGTTTCACCAAGCTTGATCTATTTTGTATATTTTGAATTAATTGAACTTGTTTTAGCTTATACAATTTTACCTGCAATAATTATGGGCATAATTGCCATGTTTGCATCAGAGAAGTTCACAAAAAAGATTTTGATGATAAAACCCTAGATTCTACTTACGTAGCAAATATTATTCGGTTTAAAAAATGGATTTTGTGAAAAAGAAGACATTTGCAGTGGATATTGATGGAACAATCACTGAAAATGGTGGTGGTAGAATCCATTTGGATGCTCTTGATGCACTTAGACGATTGACCAACATGGGACACAATGTAATTTTTGTTACTGGCCGATCATCTGTTGAGGGATATTTGCTTTCAGTATTCGGCGGAACTACAAAAATTACTGTTGGTGAAAATGGTGGATGCCTTACTTTTGATTCAAATGATCATGTTCTTCTGGGAAATATTGAAGACTGCAAAACTGCATTAAAAGTAATACAAAATAATATCGATGGAGTTAAGGAAAAACTGGTTTTTCCTAGAATGACCGAAGTTGTTTTGGAGAGAACATTTGATCTCGATGCTGCAAAAAAACTACTTACTGAAAATAAAATTAACGTCGAGTTATCTGATAGTCAATATGCTTTTCACATAAATTCCCCCGGTATTGACAAGGGATTTGGATTTTCAAACATCATGGAAAAGTACTCTATCTTACGCGATGATGTAATTGCAATTGGTGATAGTGCAACAGACATTCCTTTATTCAGAGTGGCCAAAACTAGCATCGCACTTGGAAATGCTTCTGATCTTGTAAAATCTGAGGCTACTATAACTGTAAATTCTAATGCGGGAGATGGCGTTATTGAGGCATTAGATAAATTAGCACCTAAATTATCTGAGATATAACATGACTTTCAAATCAATTATTGATGAAATTGAAAATAATCTCAACAAAATACTTGATGACCTTTCAATATCTGATGTAAAATTTTCCGTGGAACCTGCAAAACCAGGATTTGGTGATGTGAGCTCAAATATTTCGTTTTTACTGGCAAAACCACTCAAAAAAAGCCCAAAAGACATTGCTCAAATGCTGTCTGAAAAGTTTCAGAATTGTATTAGCACACTAGTGTTGAAATCTGAGGCACATCCGTCTGGTTATTTGAATTTCTTTGCAGACTGGGAGAAATTAAACCAATTAATTTTGTCCGAATCACATCTTGAGGAATTTGGTGATGTAGATATTGGAAAAAACTCCCCAATTGTAGTTGAGCACACTAGTGTAAATCCTAACAAAGCTCTTCACATAGGACATATCAGAAATATTATAATTGGAGATACCGTGTCTAGAATTTTAAAAAAATCCAATTACAAAGTTAATGTGCTAAACTATATTGATGATTCTGGTCTGCAAGTAGCTGATATCATAGTTGGTTTCAAACATTTTGGATTTGATGAGAATTCTCCCAATGGAAAGAAATTTGATCATTATTGTGGTGATGATGTTTATGTTAAAACCACTGAAAGATATGAGGAAGATCCAAGTCTTGAAGAAATAAGAAAAAATGTTCTAAAAGAACTTGAGGATGGTGATTCTGAAACTGCAAAATTTGCAGATAAAATTACAAGAAAAGTTTTAGCAGGCCAGCTTGAAACCTGTTGGAATCTAGGTGTCTATTATGATTGCCTAAATTTTGAGTCTCAAATCATTCGTTCCGGATTGTGGAGTGAAATATTTGAAAAACTCAAAGAAATGTCTCTAATAGAATTTGAAAAAGAGGGTAAGAATGCTGGATGCTGGGTAATCAGAGGTGAAAATAAAGAAGAAGATGATAAGGTAATTGTTAGAAGTAATGGCACTGCTACATACATTGCCAAAGATATCCCATATGCTGCATGGAAACTCGGATTACTTGATGATCCATTTAATTATGAAAAGTATGAAAAGGTGCAGCCCGATTCTAAAGACCTTTGGCAAACTACTCTGAACAAAAATCAACCCATTTCCCAAAATTTTTCTGGAGACAAAGTAGTTACTGTAATTGATTCTCGCCAGGCAAGACTGCAAAAAATCATTACGTCTCTTATGGGCAAATTCAAGTCTGTTCCTGACGCATATGTTCATCTTGGATATGAGTCAGTAACTTTAAGCTCAGAAACTGCCAAGACGCTTGGATTGAACACTGAAGGAAAACAAGCTCAAATGTCTGGACGAAAGGGATTGTATGTAAATGCAGATTCTGTATATCACTTACTCCAAGAGAAGACAAAAGAAGAAACAAAAAAGCGACATCCTGAAATGAGTTCCTCAGAAATTGAAAAAATTGCTCACAGTGTATCTGTTGCAACTTTACGCTATGAGATGATAAAACAAGATTTGGATAAAATTATCACATTTGATTTGACAAAATCTCTTAGTTTGGAAGGTGATACTGCACCATACATCCAATATACTCATGCTCGTGCATCTAGAATTTTGGAGAAATCAAATCGTACCCCGACAATTGATGTTGATTTTTCTTTACTCAAAGAGAAATCTGAACTTGATTTGATTAAAAATATTGGTCTTTTTAATTTACAAGTACGTGATGCTGCAAAAAATTTGTCCCCTAAAGTAATCGCAAGATATTGTCATGACTTGGCAGTTTCATTCAATTCCTTTTATGAACATTGTAAGGTTTTGGAACTGGGAGATACAAATCTCGAAAATTCCCGTTTATGTTTAGTTAATTCATTTAAAATTACGCTTGAAAAAGCATTGAATCTTTTAGGAATTACTGCTCCTGATAGAATGTAATGTCCTAGAATGACAACAATGTTGCCACCCTAGGTTTTGTTGGCGTGCAAACCAATTGTTCATTAATTATTATCTTAAACCAATAAACCTTACTTTACAAAAATACGGTGCTATTTTTTTGAAATTTTGGTTGGAATTCATCTAATTACTTATTGTTTAATTTTTTCTAAAGTCTTGGTGATGCATTTTTGAAGTGTTTTTTCATCTATTGATGGGATGATAAATTTTTCTGAGAGTTTTCTCTCTGGAATTGTTCCTGCGATGGCAAAAGCGGTGGCATGCAATATCTTTAGAGTAATTTTCTTTATTTTCAAATCTAGAATGGCTCTCATCAAATACGGAAATACAATGGCGTTGTTTATTTTGTTTTCATATCTGAAACTTCCCGTTGCAATAATTCTTGCACCTGACTTTTTTGCGACAACCGGATCAATCTCTGGGTGAGGATTAGTAAGAGCAAACACTATGGCATTTTGATTCATCTCTTTGATCATTTCAGGTTTTAGAAGGTTTTTAATTCCTGATACTCCGATGAACACATCTGCATTTTTTATTGTCTCTGATAATTGTCCTTTTTCGTTTTTATTTGTAAATTTGGTTAATTCTTTCTTGTATTCATCCATGTTTATTTTTCTGTTCTTGTAGATTGCACCTTTAGAGTCAAGTATTATGATATTTTGGCATCCAGAATAATGAAGCAATTTTGCAATGCAGTATCCTGCTGAACCTGCTCCTGCAATTACTACTTTGATCTTTGATATTTTTTTCTCAACAATCTTTAATGAATTTAAAAGCCCTGCTAATGTTACAACTGCAGTTCCATGTCTATCATCGTGAAAAACTGGTATGGCTAATTTTTTTGCTATCTCTTTTGATATGTCTAATACTTTGGGCGATTCAATATCTTCAAGATTAATTGCTCCGAATACTGGCTCTATTGCCAATATTGTTTCAATAATTTTTTCTTTTTCTTTTGTTGCAAGACATATTGGAAATGCGTTAATTTTTCCATATTTTCTATATAGTACTGATTTTCCTTCCATTACAGGCAATGCCGCATCAGGGCCAATGTCTCCAAGCCCTAAAATTCTTGTACCATCAGTAATTATGGCAACATTGTTTGCTTTGCTTGTTAACTCGTATTTTGATTTTGGATGTTTGAAAATTTCAGTGCATACTTCTGCAACACCTGGAGTATAGATTAACTGGAGATTTTCATTTGTTATCTTTGGGATTTTACTTTCGATGAATATCTTTCCGTTTAGTTTTTTATGAAATGAAATTGCATCCTTCTTTGATACCATTCTGCTGGTTTGAACTCTGAATTTCACTGTATAATATGATATGTCTATGCTGAATTATGTTTGTTCTCTGGTTTGCTCTGTTTTCACATTACTCTCTAGATTGCTGAGTGAATTTGAATAAACTCAATTCCATTTTTGAGAATCATATGTTTGTCTAAATATTTAACTCGCTTTAAAATAATGATTATACTTGAGTATCACTAGTAAAACCCTGCAAGAACTTCTTCCTTTAACATTTACATCTACTCCTGCTGTTAGCATTAGAAAAGAAAATAAAATGTGGGTGGCAACAGGCATGCTTATCCATTATTTGGAATCCTTTACTGACTCTCTCGTAGTTACCGAAGGCGATGAAGTACCAATTGGAGTAATAGGGGGAAAAGAAATAATTGAAAATATCTATAAAAATCCAACTTCGAATTTCTTTGATAATACTACTGTTGAAGAAATTTTTGATAAGGATTTGGTAATTTTATCTGAGGCATCTACACTTGGTGAACTTCTCACTACTTGGAAGAGTACTCGACGCGCATTCTCTATAATTCCAAATCATTTGGGGGGCTATTCTGCAATATCTGGAAGGAAACTCTTAGAAATTGGTGCAAACTGTGTTTCAGATTTTACTATATCTGAATTTCCAACAAAAAACGTAGTTTCCTTTGAAAAAGACAACTCAATTAAAGAAATCATTGAATTAATGCTAAAAAATAACACTCGAAAATTATTGTTAAAAGATACGAATTACTTCATTAGTGATCGTCTATTAATTGAAAGCATTGCAAAGGATTTTGATTTTTTTAGAGATGTAAAATTTTTAGAAAGAAAATTTGAAGAATCATTCAAACTCGAAGAAACTGTAAAAGTTTCAAAAGATTTGAATTTGACAGAAATATCAAAGATGATGTATGTTATGCCTCATCCCTATGTAATTTTTCGAGACCAAGTAATCACCCCTTGGGACATTTGCATGATTTTGGAATCCGATAGAATAGAGTTTATGGGCTAGGTTGGAAAATTTGTTGGAAATTTGTTTTTTTCTAATGCTTAACCAATTCCTGGTGTTGGCATAGCAGCAGATCTTCCAGGCATGTTCTCATAATATTTTTTAGTATCTTCTATCATTTTCTGATTCGCCTTGTTGATTTTCTCCAGGCGTTCCTCGAACTTTTCAGTATCAACCTTGACTTTGATGATGTCTGATAACGTCTTAATTGATTTTATGATTGCATCATCATCGGGCATCATCATTCGGCAGGTAGTGTACAAAATAATTCCCGGCACATCTGATTTTTTTAACGCAGAAATTACACTTGCGTCAGGGCCAAATACTGTAGCTCCTGAAACAGGTGACAAACCAAATTCCTCTAGCAGTGATTTTGAATTCTTGTTGACTGCAAGTCCATATGTGACAGGACTTCCTATAAAATTTTTATCCACTTCTAGTCCTCTTGGAATGATTATTTTGGTAATGTTGTTGCTTTTTGCAAAATCTAATGATTTTTTAATTAACTCATATGTGGAGAGAAGATTTATGGGAATTCCTGCTAAAATTGCATAAATATTATCCTTATTATATATCCTGACAGGTCCATAGGCTTCTCCCTTCTCAATTACATACGATGGCGATATCTCTGAAATTTCTAATTCGCCAATGTCTTTCATTTCTAATTGAGCTGTAAGGTATGATATAGCAAACGCTCCTACCAACCCCACACTAGGAAAAGCTATGATTAGAAATTTCTCATCCTTTGAACTCATGTAAATCATAACTTGATGTCATAAATTAAAGTATGTTAGTTTGAATCTCATTTTTGACATTCATGAAATATTCTAAATTAAGATTAATTTATTTTCGTGAATAAAATCTCTAATTACTTTTCCAAAAATTTAACAAAGTTTTATCCTGAACGTATGTGGAAGTTTGTACAGCACTGACATCCTTTGGTTATACATTCTTTTTCTGCACCATGTCCACAAATACCGCATTCACAATGTATGCTCATGTAATGATTACTCCTTTTACAAATATAACGGATCTGTTTTTATTCATTGGAATTGCCGCTGTCTTTAATACAATAAAGATTTAAATTTTATCATGGTAAAAATCCCTGATTCTATCAGAGAATTTATTGATAATCAAGGTATTTTTGTAGTCGGGACTATTGGAGGAACTAAATTTGTAAATATGTCTCCGAGAATTTTCTTCAAAGTAGAAGAAGATGCAATATATTGGCTAGATTTTTTTGAACACAAATCATTCAAGAATATTCAAGTAAATCCATATGTGACAATCTCCGTTTTTAACAAAAGCGATTTGGAAGGATATCAGTTCAAAGGAACAGCTTCTTACATCACTGATGAACCTACAAAATCAGAAATCAAAAACTCAATAATTCAGAAAATCACAAAAGAAAACTCCTCTCCAAAGGCTAAATCATTGTCCGAAAAAAAATCCCATGTTGTTCAATTTGAACCCCAAGTCTGCTATTCTCTGAATCCTGAGAAATATTCTGACCTCTCAATTGGCTCTGATGTTGACTCTACATCATTATTTAGCAGCTAGCCTCTCAAAAAATCATATGTTTCTAATTTTTTTGTAATTTCATATATTTTCTTAATTTTTGTCCTAACTATTGGAATTTTTTTGAATCTTATGCAATGTTTGTTCATATTGGTTAAACTTGTAATTATGTTCATTCGATAATATCATCTCATTATGAGCACATCTCAAACAATCCCCACAGATGAAATTAAAGAGAAAAAAGATAATTTTTTCAAGCAAGTGGTGGATCAGACATCTGATATTGGAAATGAGATAAACCGAGCCCTGAAATCTACTAAAGAAATCACTAGGCAAACTAGTATGCTATCTACCACTGCAAAAATCGAGGCAAATCGTGCTGGTGATGCTGGAAGAAATTTTTTGGTAGTCTCCGAATCAATTGATGATTTGAGTAGAAAAACTGATGATGTAATTAACAAAATGGAACAAGAAACAATTCAAGAAATTGAAAATATTTCACAAGTAATAAAAACAAAGTCTATCAGCATACAGGGAAACAGACTGGCAAATTTTGCTTTAACTAATATCCGACTAGTTGACAGAAACTTGTTTGAACGTGCAGCAGATATTCGTTGGTGGGCGACTGATGATATTTTGATAAAATCTTTAATTGAAAGGAATGATTCTACTATTGCTGATGCAAAACATAGACTTGGCGTAATTTTAAAATCATACACAGTTTACCATGATCTAATTTTGTGTGATGTAAACGGGTTTTGCATTGTATCAGGAGATGATCAATTTCGTCTTACTGGTAGAAATTTCTCTGATAAACCATGGTTTACATCTGCAATGAATACTAAAAATGGGGAAGAGTATGGCTCTGATACAGTTCACAAGTCACCTGCAATTAATGATGATTTTACAATGGTTTTTTCTTGTAAACTTCATGAATCCGGAGATCCTGAGAAACGGGTAATTGGCGTACTCGGAGCCATTTTCAAATGGAAGGATTTTGCTCAACGAATAATGAACGACACCCCATTACTTCCTGATGAGATTGACAAAACAAGAGTTCTGATCTGTGATGATGACGGGAATGTGATATCTGATACTAAAGAACGTATTCTTGAACAAAACATGCAGTTTTCTGGAAGAGATGAACTATTCAAAAAAGAGAAAAGATTTGCAATTATTGAGAAAAACTTTCATAAAAAATTAGTATGCCATGCATTATCCCCTGGTTTTGAAGGATACAAATCTGAAAAATGGCATTCACTAATCATTCAGGACATGGATGATGATTCTCAAATTCATGATTTCTCTAATAGTAATAATGAATCACTCGAATCTGTAGTTGAATTAATTTCAAATCTCTCAGATGAAACAAAAAAGGCAATATTTGAAATTGAAAAAATTAACGATGATACTCACATATTGTCCCTTAATGCTGCTATTGAATCTGCTAAGGTTGGAGATGCCGGGAGAGGTTTTAGTGTGATATCGAAATTTATGGCTGATCTTTCTAAAACAACATCTGATATTACTTCTAATATGGATTCAAATACACAGAAAAAACTCTCCGAACTTTATTCATTTATCACTTCAAATTCTAAAGAAATCAGAGGTGCAAGATTAACTAATCTGTCATTTACAAATATTGATTTAGTTGATAGGGCATTATATGAAAGGACAGCAGATGTTCAGTGGTGGTCAACTGAATGCAGTATTGTAAAAGCATTAACTGAGAAAACAGACGAGAACATTGATTTCTTAAATTTGAGACTAGGTACAATATTGAAATTTTATACTGTCTATCAAGATATCGTTGTGTGTGATATGAATGGAAATATAATCTCAAATGGATCTTCTGAAAATACAGAAAAAACTGTCAAGGATTCACCCTGGTTTAAAAATATGTTAAAAAATTCTGAGCAGGAATATGGTTTTGACATCATTCACAAAACTTCAGAATCTGACACCGCGACTAAACTAATGTTTTCTTCAAAAATTCATAGGGATGGAAAAAAATCAAATGAGGTAATAGGAATTCTTGGAATTGTATTTGATTGGGAGCGATTCATAAAAACTATTTTTGATCAGACCCCTCTTCGTGAAAATGAATTAAATTCAACTAAATTACTAATACTGGATTCTGATAGAAAAAAATTATCTGAAAATACTATTCAGAAAAACTTTGCTTTTGAGAATTACTTAGAATCCTCATTTGATAAGAAAAAATGCTTTAAAATAATCCCAATTGATGATTCTGAAGCAATACTGGCTCATTCTAAATCTGCTGGATATGAGGGCTTCTCTACTGGATGGCATTCAATCATTTTGCAACCATTATAGAAAGAAATTCATCATATTTTATTCCTAGAAAAACACATTCAGGTTTGGCCTTCTATTTTTGATACCATTTTTTTTGAAAATTAATAATGATAAAAAAGAATTCTTTAGCATCCTAAAATGCATGGAACTCAGTTTTTTGGTTTAATTGAATCTGGATTTTTTACAGAATAGTGAAACATACACAATGAATCATTGGTGCATTGACATTTCATAATGCTGCAAAATAAAACTAGTATAAAAATTTTGTATATTGCCCATCAAGATTTTTCTCAATAATCCTGCTTTTGAGATCTAAACCCCTACTGATCCCAAACTTCAAAGTTTGAGAAACCCTGACTTTGGGACTCTTCCTGCAAAGCGTCTCTGAAGAACAATCATCTCGTTTGATTTTCGCTCTTTGATGATCTGCTCCTTTGTTTGATCAAGTGTTTCCATAATTTCTGAATGGCATTTTTTCAAGTTTCTTTTTAGACTCTCATCTTTACTTGTTTTGGAAACTAATTGTACTGCTGATCCAAGCTCTGCTAAATTTGAGAATGCACCCAGTAATTTGTCAAAATTTTCTTTGCTTTGTGGTGCAACCTTGAAGGAATTTAGATCCTTTGAGATGTCTACAAATATTTTTTTATATTCTAATTTTTTTAAAACCTCTTTAATTTTGGATTCATTGGTAAACATAAAATCATTAACAAATCCCACAAAATCATCAGAATTTGAATATGACAATTTATTATAATGAATGTCTGTGGATGAAATTTTGGTTCTTTTAATGAATCCTAGTCTTTCTAATTTTCTTAATGAGCTTGTAATTTCTTTTCTTCTGTACCTTTTTCCTTTCTCATCAAGACATGTTTTCCATAAATCATCTTCATAATTGTTCTCTTGATTCATACTTTTTAGTAGTGATTCTATCGAAATTTCTTTCATGATAATCTGCTTATTACTAACTATTTTATCGTTGGTAAGATAATACTCTGTTTTCTCAATAAAGCAAAAAAATTCTTTTTTACACTTTATGTTGAAAAGAACTTTTTAATTTTCTCAAAATTTGTTTGTCCATTCTGAAAACATTCTGACTTAATTCAAATTACTTGACATTATCTCTGATGGTTTTATTATGGATTGGTATCGCACTTGGGATTGTTTTATTCATAGTACTGTCGAGAAAATATACTGAAACATCAAAGTATGATTATGTCAAAATAAACCTCCATTGTGAATCCTGTGGTGATAAGACAAATGGATTCAAATGTCCTAAATGTGAGATTTTAAAAAAACAGTAGGGTTTTAGCCATACATTGATTTGTCTATTGTGTCATCAGTAGTGTTTGGTGTTGGAAAACCACTAAAATTTGCACGTAGTATTTTTTGTGCATGTCCTGAGACTCTGGCAACATTGTCCCAGGTACTGTGAAACGAAATTCTATCTAAAACCTGTTCATCTACATGTGAAAAAATTGCTAATCCTATGATGTCCTCTTTGTCTTTCATCCATTGATGTCCTACGCCACATGTTGTGCAAATTTCACTAATCTCCATTATTGCTTTTGAAAATGATGGGTTTTTCAAAACTAACAGCTTTGCATCTTCTGGAGGAAACCTCATGTTTACATTTACTTGAATTCTATCATCTCTGTTGGTGTTTTTGCTGACAATCACATTTGCTCCTATGTGGAATTGCCATTCTACAACCTTGCTTTTCTCTCTAACTTTTTCTGTTTGATCTTCGTATTTGATATTGGTAATTTTGATATAATCTTCTACTAGTCTTTTCATTTCTTCAGAAGTTTTTACCATGAATGAAATTCACTAATGTGCAATATATGCGTGTAATAGAAAAAAGGAATTAATGGCTGTGTCCACAACCACAGGAATCATGACCTTCATGTCCTTGGGATTCTTTACCTGAGCATCTGGAACATTTGTCTGAACCCGTTGGAGAAAAGAAGCCTATTCCACATGATACGCATTTTTGATTTGCCATGATGTTTCTAAAAAACTGCTTTATTTAATGAATACGCATTATTTAGGCTGTAAAAAATACGAAAAAATTTAGAATGATGTGGTTATTCTTCTTTTTTCTGAAATACTCTGTATTCGCCAATGATTGAATTGCATTTGTGACATGTGTATTGCCCTCTTTCAATCAATGTTAGTCCGTCTGCTACTGCCTCATTTGGTTTCTCTTCAATTTGAATCTGAGTTGGACCATCAAATTCAGAGTTGCATTGTTTACAAAAATATTTTAACATTTTTGTTGTGTCAAGTTTTTCAAGTGATGCCAAAAAATGCTTGTCTATGTTTGGAACGAGTTTTGATTTGGTAATTTGTTCATCTGTCAGATCTGCATTTACCCATCCACCTGAACCTGCTAATTGAACCTTAGTCATCTTCTCTGATGTCTTTGTTGGCATTAAAATACTGATTGATTTTTGATATTTCCTACGGAAAAAAAGTCAGTCTCCTTTACTTTGGAGACTCTGAAATGTATTAACTAGTTTATGTGAGCATTGGGCTCTTCCAGCTAACACCGCGAGATGTCTCTGACTCAATGATGATATTAGAATCCTGTTTTTGTTAAAAAATCGGGGCCAAAAATTATTACTTTTAGGTTAATTTTCTAAACGTAGGATCTAGATTGCATATTGGATCAAAACTGATTTTTTTGAAATGATGCTGTTGTATTAGTAAGAAATAGCTTCATAATTCGGCAATATTCATCAAATTTGAGGAAAATCAGAGAGAACCCGTTGAAATAATCATCAGCACAATTATTTGGTTTGTCAAGTAGATAAAACTTTGAAATAACCAGTAGATTCTTATCTAAAATTTTGAGGGAAAATTCATGGCAAAAATAAAGCAAAACTCGCCAGTTCTGTTTTACTATAATCATTCTAAAAAATGGCTTGCAAAAATTTCAAAAAAAGAATCATTTCACACTCACATTGGTGTAATAAAACATTCTGATGCAATTGGAAAAGAATATGGCTCCAGATTAATCACAAACAAAGACAAGTACGTCTACCTTCTGGAACCTACAATGTTTGATTACGTGATGAAAATTCAACATGGTACACAAATAGTATATCCAAAAGATTTGGGATACATAGTAGCAAGAGCTGGAATTGGTGATGGTCAAAAGATTTTAGAGATTGGGACTGGTAGTGGCTCACTTACTTCTTTTGTTGCAAACATTGTAAAGCCACGCGGACATGTTTACACCTTTGATGTTGATGAAAACTTTATGAAGATTGCAGAAAAAAATATCAAAAAAGCTGGAGTCTCAAAGTATGTAACACAACATAATCTAGATCTAAAAACTGCAAAAAAACTGCCACTAGAAGATATGGATGTTGCTTTAATTGATTTAGGTGATCCTTGGATTGTCATCCCTCAAGTCAGAAAGATGCTAAAAGGCAGTGGAAGTATTTTTGCAATTTGTCCTACAATGAACCAATTAGAGAAATTAACTATGGCACTTGTAGATAATGAATTTACTGATATAGAATCAACTGAACATATTTTACGTACTATTGAAGCAAGAGAGGGAAAAACTCGTCATTCTTTTCAGGGTATTGGACATACCACATACCTATGTTTTGCTAGAAAAGCATTTTTTGATAGGGAGTCAAGACAAATTCCTAAAAAAACTAGCTCTGTAAAAGTCGTCAAAAAAACTCAATCTGTAAAGAAATCTACAAAAAAACCTTCCAAGAAAACAAGTAAAAAATCATTCTAGCCGTTAATTTATTCAAAACAAGTTTTATTCATCTGTTTTTTATGGTATGTTGTAATGGTTACAAAAGCTCTCACATTATCAATAGTAAAAAAATTCATTCCAGCTAGAAAAGCAAAATCTCGTAAAGGTGACAATGGGATAGTTCTGGTAATTGGGGGTAGCTACATCTATCATGGTGCTCCAATACTTTCCTCAATTGCAGCACTCAGGTGTGGCACTGATTTAGTTTACACCTCTGTTCCAAACATCAATGTATCTCCAACTAGGTCTGTATCCCCAAATCTTATTGTAATTCCCTTAGTTGATCAAAAGTTAACTCGTGGTGCAGTTAACAAGCTGTTGGGGGCATTGCCTCGGAATCTTGATTCTGCTACAATTGGGATGGGTCTTGCAATACAAGAAAGAAACTCTTTACTGCATCTTGTAAAATCTCTTTTAGATCGTGATGTAAGGTTGTCTCTTGATGCCAGTGCTTTAATTCCTGAAGTATTGCCTTTACTTGCAAACAAAAATGTAGTAGTAACACCACATGCTGGTGAATTTAAGAGATTGTTTGGAGAAGCACCATCAAACTCAAAAAATGAGCGAATAAAACTTGTAGAGAAAAAAGCTAAAGAACATGGAATCGTTGTTTTACTAAAAGGTGCAACTGATGTCATATCAAATGGAACTACCACCTTTCTTTATACGAAAAAAATTCCTGCAATGACTGTGGGAGGAACAGGTGACGTTCTTTCGGGATTGGTTGCAGGTTTGCTCTCAAAGAATAGAAATCCTTTGGAATCTGCAGCAGCAGCTACTTTCATCAATGGCTTGGCAGGAAAGGCAGTTCAAAAGAAATTAGGATTGCATATGACTTCTATGGATCTACTAGATGAAATTCCTACTGCAATGAAGCCATTTGATAAAATTGTGTGACTAGTATGAATGCTCTAAAACATGTAGACTCCAATATGGAAAATTTGATATCTGATCTACAAATGATGATTAGACAGCCCAGTGTTTCTGCAAAAAATGAGGGTATTGAAGAATGTGCAATTCTTGTTTCAAAAATACTGAAAAAATCTGGAATAAATTCTGAAATCTTGAGATTGAAAAAAGGCGTTGCGCCACTAGTCTACGGAGAAATAAAGTCAAAACAAAACCCCTCGAAAACTTTGATGTTTTACAATCACTATGACGTTCAACCTGCTGAACCATTTGATTTATGGGATGATCCACCGTTCAGTGGAAAAAGAAAAGGAAACAAAATTTTTGGAAGGGGCGCAACTGATGACAAGGGTGAATTAATCACTAGAATCAAAGCAGTAGATGCCTGCTTGAAAACAACAGGGGATGTACCATGTAACATTAAATTTCTAATTGAAGGAGAAGAAGAGACAGGAAGTGCTCATATAGAAGAGTACTTGAAAAAATACAAAAAGAAATTTTCTTGCGATGGTGTGATTTGGGAATTTGGGTATGTGGATTCAAAAAATAGGCCAATCATTGGTCTTGGAATGAAAGGACTGCTATTTGTAGAATTATCTGTAACTGAATCAAACATAGATGCCCACTCTAGTTTAGCTGTTTTAATAAAAAATCCTGCATGGCAATTGATTGAAGCTGTCAAATCACTGCGTGATTCTGATGGGAAAATTCTCATTAAAGACTGGTACAAAGAAGTTGCAGCATTTTCAAAAAAAGACCTGGAAATTATTCGAAATGAACCATTTGATGAAAAAGTATTCAAAAATGAATTTGGAATAAAATCTTTCTTGGGAAATAAGACTGGTATGAATGCAAAAAAGGCTTTAGTTGGTGGCGCAACATGCAATATCGCAGGGTTTCTATCTGGCTATACTGGTGATGGTGCAAAAACAGTCCTTCCAGGAAATGCGTTAGTGAAAATTGATTTTAGATTGGTGCCTAAAATGGACCCTAAAAAACAGATTATGCGATTAAAAAATCATTTAAAATCAAAAGGTTTCTCTGATGTCAAAATGAAAATTTATCATGGTGAGGCAGCAGCTAGAACTGACTCGTCAAACCCTTTTGTATCTCAAGTAAAGGAAGCTGCAGACAAAGTCTTTGGCAAATCAATCCTCAATGTGTCAAATGCTGGAACCGGTCCGATGTTTCCATTTGTTGATATTTTAAAAGCTCCATGCATTTCCATTGGAAGCACATACATGTTTTCAAAGATTCATTCTCCAAATGAATTTGCTCGAGTAGATCTGCTAAAGAAGACTACAAAATGCATTTGTTTGATTATGCAAAATTTTGGAAAAACCTAGTGTATACATCTGGGTATTTTTTTAATTATATGTGCAATTGAAATTCTTCCAGGTCCTGCAATCATAATTACTAATGCTGATGCTAATAGAATGAGATCAATTTCTACTCCTTTATCTCCTGTAAGACTCTGAGCTCCCTTGACTAAGAATATTGCACCTAACATGATGATTGAAATCAGTGCTGAAGAAAATCTACTGAGAACTCCAAAAATTAGCAAGATTCCTGGAACCAATTCTGCAAGTGCTATTGGAATCTGCATCTCTACTGGAATTCCCAAACTTGTCAAAAAATTTGAAAATCCTGGATTGAATTTTCCTACTCCGTGAACAATAAAGATCACACCCAAGGCTGATCTTAGCCCCATGAAGACTACGTCATTTAGAAATTTATCATTAATTTCTGCTGTAGTCATAATGGCTATCTGTAATTTTTAGTATAATTACATTACTTATCTCTCACGCGTAAAATGTAGAAAGCCCTTTATTATGCGGCAAAATTATTTGAAATATGTCAATGTATATGCCCGGAGCAACTGCTGTTGGGATTACTTTTGATGGTGGCGTAGTTTTTGCAAGCGAAAAAAGGATTGCATTTGGTAATTTCCTAGTAAGCAAGTCAACCAAGAAAACTTTTCCTATAACAAATAAAGTTGGTGCAACATGTGCTGGACTTGTGGCAGATATGCAGATTCTGACACTGCAAATCGCAGCTCTTGCTAAAATAAGAAAAATGGAGCTAAAACGAGACATTCCACCAAACACAGTAGCAAAAATGATGTCAAATATGATGTATGAACGAAGATACTTCCCATTACTTACTCAGGTAATTGTTGGGGGTGTTGTGGATAAACCAATAATGTATACACTAGATCCACTCGGCTCTGTTCTTCCTGATGAATATGCAGCAGTTGGAACAGGTGCAGAAATGGCATTGGGTGTGTTAGATCCTCAATTCAAACCAAACATGACAAAAGATGAGGCAATAGATTTGGCAAAACGCGCAGTTCGTTCTGCAGCATTAAGAGATTCAGCAAGTGGTGACGGTCTAGATATTCTAGTAATCACAAAAGATGGTACTGAAGAATTCACAGAATCTATAAAATAAAATTAACTTTCTCATAATGTTTCTAAATGTTATTTTTTGTTGATGCGATGCTTGGCAATATTGCCAAAAAACTACGTATTTTAGGATTTGATTGTAAATATTACTCCGATATTGATGATGTCAAATTATTAGAAAAATCTAAAAATGAAAACAGAGTAATTATTTCAAAAGATCAGAATTTAATTAAGCGCGCAGACAAAATGGGACTTTTGTCTGTCTATATCTCAAAAGAAGATGAGATTGAACAATTTAAAGAGATTTTACAAAAAACAAATTTGGAATTTGGTGAAATTTCAGGGGATGGTGCAAGATGCCCTAAATGCAATTCCACAACATCCAAAATTAAAAAATCTGAAATCATAAATCAAGTTAAAGAAAAAACTCTGGAAGAACATGATGAATTTTGGAGATGTGATGGATGCGACCAAATCTATTGGGAGGGTATACACATTAAAAATTTGCAAGAGTTTGTTAGGAAAATAAAATGATAAATCTAATCGTAAATTGTTTTTCCTGTTTCCCAAAATTTATCTGAGATGTAGTGAATATTTTTTATGACTTCGCCTTTTTCCATTTTTTCCAATTCAGAACTGGGCACCATTGCCTTACCGACTGCTAAAAACTTGTGCTGTGATTCCTCGATAATGCAAACAAGCTGATCTTTTTCAAATTCTGTGAACTTTTTAATTCCTGGGCGCATCACATTGGCACCCTTACACATGAATTTTACAGCACCCATGTCAACCATTACACTTGGAAATCTTTCTAGCATTTTAGTTTCTGATAAAAATGGCAGATAATCTTCATTCACTTTGAGAATCTTTATTCCGTCACCTGTAATTATTTGGGCATCGTCTAAAATTTGATGCACTTTGAGATTTTTAATTTTGGGAAACTCCATATTCCATTTTTCAGATACTGTTTTTAGCAGTGATGCAGTTTCACTCTTTGAAATTAGGTTGGATTTCAATTCCTAGATATCTCTTGTCTGATGTCTAGTAAATCTCTTAGAATGGAACTGGCAGTCTCCATGCCACCTGCACCTCTGCCGATAATTGTTTGAGTACCTGAATGCTCTGATGTAAAAGCAATTGCGTTTAGCGTTCCGTTAACACATAGAGGATCCTCATTTGATATTTCCTTTGGTCCTACGACAAGCTTTTTGTTGCAAGATGCAATTAATTTAACTGAACAATTATTTTTTTCCGCCTTTTTAATATCGTCTGTTGTAACTTTACGTATTCCCGTACAATCAATGTCTGGAAGTGTTACTTTCATTCCCATTATCCAATTTGCAAGAATTACTAATTTTGCAGCAGCGTCTAATCCGTCCAAATCTAGTGATTCATCAGCTTCGACATACCCTTTATTTTTGGCATCCTTTAGGGCATCATCAAATGATAGACCTGTTGACATGTTTGATAAAATGTAATTTGTAGTTCCATTGAGAATTCCTGCAAATGATGTTATTCTTTCTCCACTCAAACTGTTTTTTGCATAATCTAAAATTGGAGTTCCGCCACCAACAGTACCGCTAAATTTGAACATCACTTGATTGTATGTTGCAAGCTCCATTAGGGATGGAAATGCCAATGCCAGCGGACCTTTATTTACCGAAATCACATGCATCCGTTTTTTCATTGCAGTAGTAATGTGAGTCATTCCTGGTTCTGCATCTTTGTAATTACTGGCAGTAGTCTCTATTAGAACATCGGCATCGATATTTTTTAGCATTTCAACTCCTGTCATTGAATTTTTTTTATCTGAATAGTTTTTCACTGTGCCAAATTTTTTCTTAACTTCGATGAGTTTGTTGAAATCTAATCCTGATGAATCAACTGTACTTCCTTTACTATCAAAAACCCCTACTACTCTTGGCTTTAACCCGTATTTTGAATAGAGATCATCTGATCTTGACTCAAATAATTTTACAAGACTTTGACCTACAACGCCAAATCCGCATAGGATTATTCTCAAATCAATTCATCCCTGAATGCCAAACTCATGTGGCCATTCGTATTTGAAATTATTTTTCTAACATTATGTGGTAAATCATTATTTTGAAAATGTCTATTTGTTAACATTTGTATCATAGACTGGATTGCTTTAGTGCTTTCATAAATATTCTTAGTCAAATCCTTTTTGTTTTTAATGAATTTTGAGGCTAGATGGATTTTTAATAAATTATACTCAAGAATGTTGATTTGTTATTTTATTGATGTCTGTGCCACAATGAATACAAAAATACGATCCATTCTGAGACCAATAATGATCACATTTTGTATTGCTCATATTTTTTCATGAGAAAATCCATTCATAATTTCTTGTTTGTTCAAAAAACACACTTTCTTAGTGTGGGTTATTCTTGGTCTTTTTCATGCTGCAATGAAATTGAGTTAATGCAGTATCTCTGATTAGTAGGCTTGGGACCATCATCGAAGACATGTCCTAGATGAGCACCGCACTTTTTACAATTTACTTCAGTTCTTATCATTCCATATGCAGTATCAGAAACATATTCTATTTTTTCTTCAGAAACTGGCTCCCAAAAACTTGGCCAACCAGAGCCTGAGTCAAACTTTGCATCTGACGAAAATAACTCCTCTCCACAGCAAACACACTTGAAATAACCTTCAAGTTTTGTGTTGTTGTATTTTCCAGAAAATGGAGGTTCCGTTCCATGATTGACACAAATTTCAAATTGATCTGGAGTCAATTTCTCTTTCCACTCTTGAGGATTTTCAGAAATCTTCTCTGTCATGATTTAATTAGAACTTTTCAATATTTGTAGATTGTCTTATTTTTTCATCTTCTTTCTTTTTTCCTCAGTCCTTTTTTCTGATTCAAATCTCTCCAAATCATACTCCTTTAAATCTACAAAATTCATAATTTTACTTAAAACTGGATGAACTCTGTTAATCTCATGAAACATTTGTTGTGCAACACGTCGGTAATCAATATGCCCTTGTGGTACCGTTCGTAATTCAATTAAATGACAAGCTTCACGAAGATTGAATTTCATATAATATTGATAGTTGTATGCAAAGTTTACAACATATTGTGCTTGTTCAGGATACGTTGTTCGAATTTTATCAAAAGTATTTTTTGTATTTTGCATGCAATCCTTGAAATCTTTTTCAATTCCAAGAATTTTAATTTCATTAGGAATGCTGTATCCGTGATCTGTGGTAAGAAGCTGCCTCTCAAGTGTTAAAGCTCTATGTCTGTGAAAATCTCGAAACATTCCAAAATTATTACACAAATCAAATGTGTAATATACCGATTCAAAGGCCCTCGATGGTCTGTGTCGCCTGTTTTTTCTTAATTTTGAAAAATCACTGATTATTTTATTTTTTTCTTGAATTGAAATTTTCTTTACTTGTGATAGTATGCTCTGATAGGACGTGCTTGGGGATTGCTCATAAATAATACTGGTGATAATTTTATCAATTGCATTTTTTTCTGGTTCATTATCAACAAGTTTTGTAAATGTTCCAACAGTGGGCTTTGATTTTATCTGTTTTTTCGTAATTACTTTTGATTTTATTTTGATGTCTTTGAGATATTTTTGAAATGCTTTTCCATATTTGTCATCTGCTCTTCTAACAAACGATTTGATTGTAGTGTCGAGTTCTTTTTTGATTTTTGAGGCTAAATCTTGCTCTTCTTTTAGTTCAGATGCACCTAATACTGTTAGCAGATATTCAAATGCACGTCCGTTTCCTGTGATACCAACATTTGTTAAAGTCGATGCAGGGAGCAGACCTCTTAGTATGTCTAGTGCTTTAGCTTTTGTAGAACCTTTGTAAATCATGTTGGCTGATTTTATGTCTGATTCGTTTTTTAATTTAGAAAATGTTTTTTCTTTTCCATCTGTTGAATCTTTAAAACTATATTTTTCTATTGGGTATTTTTCTCTTACATAATTTATCATCGGTTCTATGTTTTTTGAATACACGTCAAATGAAAAATTACATGTATCCTCATACATGTCTGCAAATTTTGATTTTGTAATTTCTGAATCTCTGTAAAATCTATACTTTCCTTTTTCTTTTTTGTTCCATGCAACATATCTTGAAGATTTTTCCAAGTATGACAATCCAATCCTTCTGTCTTCAATTTTTTTTACTGCGATGTTAGACAATCCTTCAATTGCAATTTGAGCTTCGCCTAATTCTGCAACAGAGTCATCACCATATTCTAAAAGTACTCTATTGTAGAATTCCTCACCTCTGTTTTTATTTTTTAAAAACTCATCAAGAAATATTCTTCTCATGCTTTTGTCAGTTCTACTGTATCGTGACATCAATGCTCCACGATCTACTTGTCTTGGAGTAATTATTGCAAAAACATTTCCTTCTGTGTTAGAAAAGTGATTCGATAAAATTTTTTTTTCACTATCTGAGAATTCTGACAATACCGACCTGTATGATTTCAATTATTAATAGTCTATTTCTTTTTACCAATTTGAATTAGATCGGGACCTTTGTCTCTGTTTTTATCTTGACCTTTTGCTTGCCATCTCAACAACACTTCTTTGAAAGATGCTGCATCAGCTTCGTTTTCAGTGTACATCAATGTTGTAACCCAGAATCCTTTTTTTGCTGTTTTTCCGCCAATTGAATTCATCCAGAAATCATTTGGGAGATTTTGCATTGCTTTACTGTTTGGATCTTTTGATGTTTCGATCCATCTGCTGGCAACAAAATTCAAAATTTGGTCAAGTTCCTCTTTTTGAATCATAAGACTATTTTTTGGCATCTAAATTTTAAAATTACTAAATTCTGCCCGAAAGAAGTTTGTGAATTTAATCTTACCAAAACCAAAAACATTACTTACACTTTGTCGGTTATACAAATCTCTAAACTATCTCACATGACCCACGACGATATCGAAATAATCGGTAAAAACGTCAAAGACATGTACGGAACATTCATGGGTAAAGTCGTAGGAACAATAACTGACATTGACGGAAGTATTCAATCCGTCGGCATTGACTGCGGTTCTCAAGGATTACAGCAAATCCAATATGAGCAACTTGTAGTGCAAGGCGATGTTGTTATTTTTATTCCAAAGTGGAGACTCGATTCTCAAAGACTCATTCGTGAAAAGCAACTAACAATACGTCGTCTAAAGGCATTGATAGATATCGTTTCTGAAAATGATGACATGAAAGTGGATGCAGAAATCATTCATGAAAAATACAAATCAAAACTTGCATCATTAGATGAAATGGAAAAAGAAATCAAAGCCAAACTTGAGGCAAGACTGACAGAGTTAGATGAACAAATGAAGTCTGCAAAAATGTTATCCTTTGATGCAAAAGTGCAATTCAAGAGTAATGAAATCTCTGATGCAACATTTGAGACAGTGAAAGCATGTACAACTGAAATAATTGAACATGTTACACACGAAACAGCTGAAATCTCAAATGTAAAGAGTAGAATTGCTGATCTTGAATTGGAAGTAACAGAGATATCTGCACCACCTACACCAGACATCCAAGAATCCGCCGTTTCATATCTGGAGACACCTGAACCACAACAAGTAGTTCAGACAATTCTTCCAGAAGCACCAACCGAATCAATAATCACGCATTCAGAACCTATTGAAGCAGGAGAAAGTAAAATCCCTGAACCTCCTACTGATTCTGAAACAACATTTGCATTTCCAGAACCACCCCAACAGGTGACAGCAGATACATCAAAAGACGATAATGATAACGATTGGCTTGCTAGAATGGAAGCACAATAATTTTTTTAATTATTTTTTTAACACTTAGAAAGATCCAAGTTCATAGACTTTTTGATGGAGAAAACATATGATATCGGTCTTGGAAATAATAATACTGATTTAAGAAAAAAGGCTGAATCTGATTTTGTATCTTTTTGGGATGATCAGGCAAAAAGCCTCTCGTGGTTCTCTCCTTGGGAGAAAACTCTGGATTGGCAACCCCCCTTTGCAAAATGGTTTGTTGGAGGCACAATTAATGCCTCATTTAACGCCCTAGATGTACACCAAAAAACCAAATCTGAAAAACCGGCTATTTTGTGGGAAGGAGAGAATGGTGATTCTCGAGAAATTACTTATGGTCAAATTCTCATACAAGTCAAAAAATTTGCAAATGTGCTAAAATCACTTGGTGTGAAAAAAGGCGATAGAGTTACTATCTACCTTCCCATGGTTCCTGAACTGCCAATAACAATGCTGGCATGTTCTAGGATTGGTGCAACTCATACTGTGATTTTTTCAGGATTTAGTGCAGCATCCATTAAAGACAGAGTAAATGACTCTCATTCCAAAGTCATAGTAACTGCGGACGGTGGGTATCGCCGAGGAAAAATTGTCAAACTAAAAGAAGTGATTGATGAGGCAATCAAAGATTCAGAGTTTGTAGAACATGTTGTAGTTTTGGAAAGGACCAAAAATGAAATTTCTCTATCATCTAAAGATAAACTCTGGAATGATCTCATGAATAATGTTACAGATGAGTGTGATGCAGAAAAACTAGACAGTGATCACCCTCTTTACATCCTGTATACTTCAGGCACTACTGGAAAACCAAAAGGAGTTTTGCATGGAACAGGTGGATACTTGACACATTTGTATTCTACATTCAAGTGGGCTTTTGACATCAAAGACTCTGATGTATTTTTTTGTACAGCTGATATTGGATGGGTTACCGGGCACAGCTATGTTGTATATGCTCCATTTTTACATGGTGCAACTCAGGTGATGTATGAGGGTGCACCTGACTTTCCTGATGCATCAAGAATGTGGGATATTTTACAAAAATACCGGGTAACAATTTTTTACACAACCCCCACTGCGTTGAGAATGTTTATGAAATTTGGTGATGACATTCCAAATTCATTTGATCTTTCATCATTGAGATTGCTTGGAACTGTGGGTGAACCGATAAACCCTGAAGTGTGGAAGTGGTATTTTAAAACAATTGGGAAGGAAAAATGTCCAATTATTGATACCTGGTGGCAGACGGAAACTGGAGGAATGCTGATTTCTCCACTTCCTGGATTGGAGACAATCCCCTTGAAACCGGGATCCGGTACACGAGCAATTCCTGGTGTGGATATTTCTGTGGTAGATGAAAATGGAGAAGAGGTTTCAGCAAACACCAAAGGTTATCTTGTAATTAAAAATCCGTGGCCCGGGATGCTTTTGACATTGTGGGGAGATGATCAAAAATACAAAACTGTTTACTGGTCAAAATATGAAAATTGCTATTATCCTGGCGACTATGCACTAAGAGATGATGATGGGTATCTTTGGTTGCTTGGACGTGCAGACGATGTTTTAAAAGTTGCAGGACATCGAATAGGCACTGCAGAACTTGAAAGCTGTATTGTATCTCATCATGATGTGGCAGAATCTGCAGTATGTGGAATCCCTGATGATGTTAAAGGTGAGGTAATTATTGCATTTGTTGTTTTAAAACAAGGCGTTTTTGATTCTAAAATTTTGGAAAAAGAGATTTCAGAAAAAATTAGAAATGATATTGGTGCAATTGCAACGCCAAAACAAATCTATTTTGTTTCCAAACTCCCAAAAACAAGAAGTGGGAAAATAATGCGGAGATTGCTAAAGGCAATTGCAAACAATGAAAAAATTGGTGATGTTAGTACACTGGAAGACGGTGCTGCTGTAACTGAAGTTCAAAGTGCGTTTGATGAAATTCAAAAATCAATCAAGAAATATTCTGGATAGATTATTTTAATTCAGAAAGATTGACTTGCAAAAGCATGTCAAACATTTTCTTTAATCCATCATACTCTGATTTTGAATTCTCATCTAGCTTATCATACTCTCTTTCCTTAATTTCATCAAGTTTGTTTTGAGCCTCTTTGAAAAATCTTTCATACTCTTTTATGTTATCATCATTCATTTGTGTAAGATCAAATATCACAGTATTACTGCCTAGGAGATTCTTGTTTTCATCATAAATGCTTGTGGCCTGAAGTAATCCTGGAAATGTGCTTCCATCTTGCCTTTTGAATGTAATTTTTCTATCTGTGACTTTGCCCGTCTCAAACCATGCCTTTAGAGACTCATTCATGGCCTCCCAGGAATCCTTGGATATATGCTCAAAGATAGGCTTGCCTAGAATCTCAGATTTAGCATATCCTAAATTTGATGCATATGTGGAATTACAATCCAAAATAATTCCTATTGAATTGATTCTTCTCCACATTACAGGGGCGTCTTTGAGTGTTTTTCTTGTTTCTGTCTGGGACATTTTTTTGATTAGATAAGACTACTAATTAAACTAAAAATCCTCTAATCTAATTTGTTCAATTTAGACACATAAGACATCATAATCTAATTTTTAATTTTACAAATATGAGAAAATATCTTCATCGTGAAAATTCAAATAATTCTGATGTCGATCCAATGAATGCCCCAACTAGAACAGTGTTTTTTACAAAAAATAAACCAACTCCTCAAGAATCTAAAGCATCTGCATCATCCTCAAAAAATAATTTAAAATCCTTACAAGAAATTGACAAACGCTTATCTGATATCTTTCCTGATTCTCTATCTGAATTTGCAGATCCTGAAAAGTTTAACAAAAAATTAAGAGAGCTAAAAAAAGACATTGATAAAGAAATAAAGATGTATGACGCTATTCATAAAAAATTAGTATCAAAATCTGAATCTGTAAAAAAATCCCGAGATTCTTTATTCAAAAGACAGCAGGAATTAACTACATACATTGAAAAAAAGTCAAACGATTTTGAAACTAAAAACCTGGAAATTATTGGAGAAATGTCTTCGAAAATGGCTCATGATATTCGAAATCCATTAACCGTATTGAAAAGTCAAGTTGATCTTATGAAAATTCGACACAAAAAACATGAGGATGAGTTAATGTCAACATCCCTAGTAAGAATGGAAAGTGCGATATTACACATTACTGATCAAATTAATGATGTCCTAGATTTTGTAAGAGATCCAAAACTTGATTTAAAATTATACAGTTTGAAAACACTTGTGGATGATTCTGTAAACGAAGTATCGTTTCCAGAAGATGTTGAACTTAATGTCTCATCAAAAAATTGCAAAGTAAGATGTGATGCCACAAAAATGAGGGTGATTCTAACTAATATCATTCATAATGCCGTGCAATCAATAGGCACAAAAGGAACAGTTACTTTGGCTGTAACTGATTCTAATTCTGATGCAACAATTTCAATAGAAGATTCTGGCCCTGGAATTCCTGAAGAAAATTTGGAAAAGATTTTCAGCCCACTTTTCACAACAAAAAAGGAAGGAACAGGTCTGGGACTTGCCTCTTGTAAACAAATCATTGAAATGCATGGTGGCACAATTGATGTGAAAAATAATCCTACAACATTTACAATTACGCTTCCAAAGAACCCATCTTCTTAAATTAAAACCACTGATCTAGATTCTGACTTTTCTTCTCTAATGCTTTTTTTAGTCTGTTAAGTGTTGATTGAACTCTATCTTCTGAAAAACTTCTTTCTTTTACCAGATAATTTGTCATTCCTTCATAATCTACTTCATTAAAAATTATCTCGTCTACGTCTGCAACTTCTGGATTTAAGAAAATCTTTCTTATCTGTTCAAAATCAATTTCTTGTAATTGCTCTTGGATTTGAGGAATATCTTCTAATCTTAAATGCTGTCTAATCATTTTTAGTGCAGTTTTTGGACCAATTCTCTCAAAACCATTTGGGTTAAAATCAGTACCTATTAAAATTCCTACATCAATTAACTGCTCTCTTGTCAACTCTAACGCTTTGAGTGTTTTTTCAGTTTCAATAATTTCTGGAACAATGTCGATGTAGGTGTTTCTATTGGGTATTTTTCTTCTTCCGCTGTTTGTAAAATTTCTAACTAATCTTTTTGCTCCACATAAAATAGAATCAAAGTCTTGACTTGCTGATGCAAAAGCTTGTCCTGTGTTTGTAAGATGTGCAGCAGTTGCTTCCCCCTCAGATGGTGCATCAATATATGGTATGCCAAAATATGTGAGGATTTGTTTTGATTCTTTTACCATTCCGTCTTTCATACTGGTTGTCTGCTGAGCATATTTTCTTGCATCTTCCATATTTCCAGCAGCTACTGCTTTTTCGTATTTTACTGTAGCATCTTTTTTAATCTGTTTTCTGCGCTCAATTTCCGCTGTTTTCAATGATGGTGGCTTTCCATCAAAAACATAGACTGGCTTTATTCCTAATGATAGAAAATTCACATTCCTGTATAACAATCCACTCAAATGGCTGGTTATCCTTCCTTCAGAATCTGATAATTGCAAACCATCTGGTCCTCTTATACTTGCTAGAAATTGGTAGATTGCATTGTATGCATCAATAGCAATTACTTTGGTTGAAAATGCATCTAGAGTTGTTTTCTCCCTGACTACTAAATCTTTAAGATTTAACCCCATTGAGAAACATTGGATTTTTGTTCTATTTTGTGTTTATCCTTTTGATTTGATCGTTTTTTTAAAATCATTTTTAATATGTCAGGGTTTTTAGCAAATTATTATGTCAAAGATGAATATTTCATCTGGATTAGAGGAAAAAATTTTTGATTTTAAAACAGACCATCATGGCGTTATCACAAAGATTGTTTCATACTTTCCGCTTTCTGAGAATCAAAGACAAGAAATTGTCTCTGCGATAGGATTTGATTTTAGTAATTTTACATCGATTTTTTCAGATACTGTATCTGAGGAAGAATGGAATAAAACTAAAGAGCAGATCAAAAAGAAATTTCATGATGAATTGTTTGATATTGATAAAATCAAGTAAGAAATTTTCTAATTTGCTTTATTATGGAGAAAATCCCAGACTAGATGCCGGGATAGCCAAGTGGTAAGGCGGCCGTCTCGAAAACGGCTACGCGCAAGCGTGCAGGGGTTCGAATCCCTTTCCCGGCGGCTTAACATCATATCGATTCTCAAAAGAAGAAATCGTTCACATAATTAAATTGCGCAATGATATTTTCATAACTATGGGTAGGAGAGAAGAAATTCTCAAAATGATTCAAAACTCTCCTGGAATACATGTTAGAGGCTTGATAAAGGAGACGGGATTTGAGAATGGTGTACTAGTCCATTATTTACAACAATTAGAAAAACAAGGCAAGATAAAGTCACAAAAGCGTCCAAAATATCTGAGATATTACCCAATGGATGTTTCAGATGATGAGTTTCCAATAATAAGAAATATGAGAAAACCTACCAAAAAACAGGTTCTTTTTGAAATTTTAGTTGAGGGTACGCCGAGCTTTCAAGACTTGACAATCAAAATAAACAAAGCGCCAGGGACTATCTCTTGGAATCTTTCTGCGTTAATTGATGAGGGTATAATTGAAAAATGTAAAATAAATGGAAAACAATGCTATAAAATAAAAGATAAAGCATTATTTAAAAAAACATTTCAGAAGGAATTTTCAAAACTCTTTGAAAAAAATGATGAACATGATGAAGATATTTTTTTGGCATTATAATTTTGGTACATTCGATGAAGTAACCAATTTTGTTTTTTAACATAATGTTGTACTTTAACCAATGAAATCAATTCTAAAATATTCCATAACCGGAACTGCACTTGCAACTCTTTTGGTTGTTGCAGCAATATCAGTTCAAGGTGTGGATTATGAAGCAGAAGCCTTGATTGGTGCTCAAAGCTCTTCTGAGTTAGGATTAGAGGGTGAAAGGGCTAAAATGGGATTGGGTACAGGCTATGATGACCGTCTATATGTAATTCATATAACTAGTGGAGATCCTAATAGCCAGCATCAAGTACATGCTTCGATGATGGGAATACAACATGCCAAAGCTTTTCAAAGTGCTGGAAAGGATGTCATAGTTTTCCTTGATGTTGATGGTGTCCGCATTGCAGATGAAGACAGACCTACGGCTCTTACGGTTCAGCATGAGGCCTTAAAGGAATTTCTGAATAATGGTGGTAGAGTTATTGCATGTGAGCATTGTATTGGTAGTTTTGATGTAGATAATCTTCTACGTGGTGTAGAGGTAGATCCTCATCCATACATGCCTAAAATTCAAAAAATCCTATCTGAAGTTGATGTTGTATTGGATTACTGACATCGATTTTTTTCTTTATTTTTTTTAATTTCACTCACCATAAATCTAATTTGAAATTATCTACTCTAAAAAATAAATATTCTATATCCCAACTAAAAGTGATTTTACAACTGAATGCTCATGATTTGGTTATACGTTTGCAAAATATAGAATAGCAACAATTGTTACAAATAATGCACCAAATGTCGCAATTACAAACGAATCAATTTTTTTCACATTTTTTAAAATTTTATACATCTATTTTCCACCCTCTATGAGTAAAACCGGACACGCAACTCTCTCTAAAACTTTTCGAGATACACTACCTAGCTTCAAAATTGATTTAATCCCTCGTAGTTTTCTTCGTTTTGCCATTACTACCAAATCAAATTCTTGGTCATTAGTAATGTGTGCAATTTCTTCTTCAGGATGCCCCTCTACTACTTTAACTGACGCGGCAACATTGTCTCTTTTTAACTCATCAACAAGTTTTTGCATGCTCACCTCCATCTCTTTTTTCATTTCCATTTTTGCTTTCTTGAGTTCATCTTTCCATTTACTCCTTCCATGATCAAACGTAAATGAAGAGGGTTCAGGAATTCTTTCAACAATGTGAAGAATTGTTAATTCTGCATTGTGAATTTTTGCTAGTTTCTTTGCATGAGATAATGCTTTGTTGCCTGCTTTTGTACCTGCATGAGGGACAAGAATTTTTTCATACATAATACTAATCCAATTTTTTGACATATAAGTAAAAACCTAAAAAAATTCTAGTGCTAAAATAGATCCTTTTATTAGGCACTAGTAGTTAAAAAATAATTTCTATAAATATTAAATTTTCATTTTTATTTCTAATTGACTCGTTTTGTAATAACTGATTCACTCAAAAAAAGACTCAGCTTTATAATATTCACATTAATCCTTGTTTTTCTATTTGGATTAGTTAACATTGAGCATACTTCACTAGGTATTCCGGAACCCCTTTTCCCAATTTCTGAAGAAACTGAGATTGTATTTGACATTGTATTTTGGATAGCTGTTGGACTTTTTGTAATTGAATTAACAATTGCCTACCTTGAAATAAGAAATCTCCAAATTTTTTTAAGAAAAAATTGGCTTGAAATAATTTTACTTTCACTGATGTTTGTATTTGGTGGATTTGAATTATTGAGAATTTCTTTACCTACTCTAGACCAGATCAAAATTTCTAAGACTTCATTTAAACTGTTGAAGATATCTGTTGCATTAATAGACCAGATCAAAATTTCTAAGATTGGCTTTAGGAATGTTCAAAAACCTAATTCTTATTCATAGTTGATGAAAACTATCGTAATCGCCACTAGTAAAACTCCTAGTCTGATGATCTGTCAATACTAGATAATTTGCATAATAACACCATTTTTGATGTCAGTGCGTCAAACTTTTTGTACCATTCACTTCCCCAGTGCGTTTAGCATCATAAAATAATATCATAAAAAAGTGCTTTTGGCACTAGAATGAAATCCCAGAAATACTAAATAGTAAAACAGCCTAAAGACTGCAATGGCACAAATAAACGACACAGCACTAGAGAAAAACATTGACATTGGAATTGCCCAACATGACAGAGAAGGAGTAGTCAGCTTACTGACTTCTTTACTTGCAGATGAATATGTACTGTATACGAAGACTAGGAATTATCATTGGAATGTAGTCAGTCCACATTTCAATGATTATCATAAATTCTTTGAAGGTCAATATGGTGAGCTTGAAGTAATCATTGATGATGTTGCAGAAAGAATCAGGCAACTAGGTGGCAAAGCAATTTCTACTCTTGAAGAGTTGAAATCACACACTAGACTCAAAGAGCATCCTGGTCAATACCCTGATGACAAAACAATGTTTTCAAATCTAGCAGAAGATCATGAATCAATTATTCGTGATTTAAGGGCTGATCTTGTAAAATCTGATCAGAGTTTTCATGATATGGGAACTAGTGATTTTCTGACAGGACTTATGGAACAACATGAAAAGATGTTGTGGATGATTCGAGCAACTGCTCCTACATCCTGATATTTTTTCAATAACTTCTTTTTTCCAAATGTTATTCTCTTCAAAATGTTTAAAGTTACATGAATTAACTGACAATCATGACTAGTGAGACTGAAACAAAAATCCGTGAATCAGGGATTTCTACTGCTGAACTGATTTCCCATTTTAGAGAAAAATGCAAAGTATGTGGACACCACAGAATTATGCACAATGACTTGGGTGCTTGTGAGGGAGTGATGAATAAACCATGCACTTCAGGGTGTGATGGTTTTGATCCTGAATGATCCTAGACTCAAAGTTTTTGCCCATTCTAATTCTTTAATAAGATATTTTCTGTAACCTAAACATGGATTCAGAAAAAAAAGAGGAGAAGATTTTTCCTTTAGGGTATGAACCATCAGACATCCCTGTTTCTGACAATCCAAACGTGAGAAATCAATTACTTGATTTTATTTTGCAATCTGGGCCTACAGAAGTTGTAGATACTGATTTGTTTGCTGTGATGGCAAAGAGACGCTCAACAAGAAAGTTCTCAGATAAACCCGTGGAAACTACAAAGATTGACAAAATCATTGCAGCAGCTGATACTGCCCCAACTGCTGGAAACTTTCAGGGATTTGAAATATTTTATGTAAAAAGTCCAGAAAAGAAAAAACTACTAGTTGAGGCATGCAATAAGCAACCATACGTTGATGCCCCTGTAGTTTTGGTTTTTTGCAAAAACCCTTCAAGAGTAAAATTCGACTTTCCTGATGAGATTCTTGCAAAATTTGCTATTCAGGATGCCACATTAGCTGCAGGCTACTCTCAGCTTGCCGCTCAAGCATTAGGATTAAGCTCGATTTGGATTGGAATGTTTGATGAGAAAAAAGTCATGGACGTAATTGGGACGGATCATATTCCATCATCTGTTTTGTGTATCGGATACCCAAAACAAACAAAGTTCCCAAAACCTAGAAGGAATCTAAAAGATCTGGTCCATGTTGTATGGTAGGACCGCCTAAAATTATTCATCTTTAAATAATCATAGTTATTTGTTAGATTCATGACTGATGCATATGTTATGCTAAATTGTGAATTGGGTTCTGAAGAACAAATCATTGAAGAACTAAAGCAGATTGAACAAGTTGTTGATGTCTTTGAAACTATTGGGACTCATGACATGTTAGTCAAACTGCAAGCTGAAAATTTCGAAAAAGTTCGTGAGATTGTTTCTTGGAATATTCAAAAGATGAAAAATGTTCGCTCCACTGCAACATTGATAAAAAAAGATAACTGACGATTATCTGTAATCCTTGAAAATTTAATTATGATAATCTCCATATCCAATTCATATGGTTGATGATAAAAATGAGATTGAAAAACTCATTGATAATATGATTACAAGTGGGGATGAGTTAGTTGATAATCTAAAGAGTGTTCTTCCTGACTCCTTGGCAGAGTCTATGGTGATGTTTCACGAGTCAAATGTCTCAAATTTAAAAAAAATACGTGAATTTCTAAACAAATAGACACTGCAAAACGATTCCTATGATTTCTACTATATCCTTTTTAACAATAAAGTAGTATTCTGGCTATGACTAGATCCAGAACTATCACCATCACTGTAAAAAAGAAGACCGGGGATGCCTTTGATGCAATTTTACAGGCTCCTCCCAAAATGATCCCTGATGCCAAAATTAACGATGATGGATGGTGGTCATTTACAGGCCCTCACGGAAAGGCTAAACTCAAATTTAATGAAAACAAGTCATTAGGAATTTTGGACCATCAATATGTTGATGAGGAATCAAAATGGGATGTTCCAATGAGAGTTGTTTCTAATGGTGATTTTTCAGACGTAGTTATTACTTTAAACAAGCCGGATGAATTAACCGACTCTCAATTTGATCAAAGAATGACTGAAATTGGTGATATGGTACTCTCTATGAAAAATATTATAGAATTAACATAATTCTAATTTTTCCAATTTTTAAAAAAATTACTCATGATTGGTCAAGTAGAAATCATTCCTTAAGGTTAAATGCAAATTTGGTTATACTATTCTGAGAGAAAAATGCCATATGAAGAAGTTTATTTTCAAAGAATGGAAGAAGACAATCCCGAGTATAATCAAAAACTAAAATCTAAAAAAAATAATTGATTGTTTTCAATCATCTTTAGACGAATCATCATTTTGAGTTCCCGGACCTACCATGTCTTCCGGATTCACTTTATTGTCCCAATCCCCCTTTAGACCTTTAACTAAGGAAATGATGCCAGCACCAATGAGAGCAAGAACTACTGAAAAGAATATTGTCTGATCAAGTATCTTAAATGAACAGTTAATTTCAACAGGTGGCCTGTCCTCAAAATATTCATAACATGTGCCAAATTCGTTTGATTCCAATGTCGCTGCCTGATAATTGTCCCCGAAGATACCTAAAACAAGAAATCCTGCAAAAACAAGTCCTATCCCAATTAAAATAAATCTCATATCACTCATAATGATTTTTCCTGATTTATCGTATTTACAGTTTGACCTAAAAATTATCTAGTATCATTTTTCAAGCAATGCTTTTAGATTTTCTAATGATGCCTCATAAAATGATCCCATAAATGCCAGGAATTGAAGGAATTGACCTTGAGACATTTTTTTACTGTTCAGATAAGACTGCCATGTCAATTCCACACTCTTGCTTGATTTAGCTTTGATGGATATTGTTGCAACATATGCCCGTAATGGTAATCCCTCAGTTGCAACATATGTGAAAGACTCTTTATCCTTCCAAGCCACAACATGCTCTTCAATCTTGTTTCCATCTGCAAATGTAATTAGCCTAACTGCTCCTACACCCTTCTTCTTTTTAGAAAGAATAACGGTCTTTTTTACATCAACGAGCCAAGATGGCAATCCGACAATGTTGCTAATTTTTCTCCAAACCTTCTCTTTTGATGCCTTTATGGTGATTGTTTTTTTGACTGAACCTGAATTATATGATTTTTTTACCGATTTTCTCATATGATTCTGTCAACTTTGTTGGATTTTAAATTTTAGTTGTACAACAATTTTTAATCCCCAGTGTACAATATTATCAAATGGTCTTTGGATGGGGTAAAAAAAAACAGGATCAAATACCTGTAGAAGATATTCCAAAAGATAAAAAAATCAGCCTTTCTAATGTACCACAAATTGTCACTGAACTCACTCAATTAAGAGAGTCGCAAGCTATTTCTGAAATTAAAATTCTAAGAAAAAACACTTCGCCCCTAATTGATGAGCTGACAAACATTGGACAAATGTTAGAAAAGGACAATCTAAGTGTTGATGATATTGATAAACATCTTGCAATAATTGTTGTTAGGGGTAAAAAACAAGTAATTGATATAATCAAAAAAGGAGTAACTAAAATCCCTGAGATATCCTCAATTGACGATGCTCAAAAATTAGATTCTACACTCAACCAAATTCTAAAAAAAGTGGGTGATGTCTTGGGACGACAAACCAGAGTTATCCATATTTTTGCAAAAAAATATGCTGCCCAATTAAAAAATAACCTGGAGGTGATGAACAAGAATCATTCTGAGATTCACCAGATTCTAAATAATTTTGAAAAAACACAATCTTCTTCTAATCAAATTCATTCTCTTTTAGAGCAAATTAAAACCCTGCAGGAGACTCGAATTAAAAATGAAAAAAAGATTCGTGAAACTAAGGATAACACAAATTCCCTTGAAGAAAAAATTTCATCAATTGAGAATTCAATTAAAGAAATCAAATCTTCTGAGAACTACAAGAAATATCTTGAATTAAAAAAATCGTTAAATGATTTTAGTAAACAGAGATTGAAAATTAAAAACGAAATAGATGCTCAATTTACAAAAATATCTCGTCCATTAAGTAGATATGAATATGCTTCATCATTGGATAAAGATCAACAGAGTATTCTATCTCAACTAAATGCTGATCCGTTCAAAATTCTTCTACCAAAAAATAAAGATTCTATTATTGTGATTTTAGAAAATGTTCGAAAAGCCGTATCTTCTGAATCAATATCTGTCAAAGATGTTGGAAAGACTTTGTCTCTGATTACTGAGACAGAAGAGGCACTTGATGTATTCCTAAAACAGGTTGATGAATATCATAAAAAATATGAATCCCTGGAAGGTGATTTGAAATCTCTAAAACCAAAAGATCTAGTTTCTTTTGAACAAGATTTGGAAAAAAACATCTCCTCCAAAGAAGATGCCTTGCACAGATTGAAAACTGCTGAAATTGATATCAAGGAAATTGATGCCAAGATTCCTCAGATAATTCGCCAAATTGAAGAAAAGCTGAAACAATTTTCTAGTGCTAGGTACATTATAGATCCGTCTTAAATTAAATTAGTTTGAAACTGGAGTGTTTTTGTGTTCTTTAAAAAGAAAAAATTTCAACGTCAAGTCTTGATTCAAAAAGATGTCCTTGACAGTATACTTTCTTTTTGCCAAATGAAACATCCTAATGAAGGGATTTTGATTCTCAAAGGAAAATCAAAAAATGGTGAAATCACAATTGATGGATTGGTGATTCCTCCCTTTAGTGAAACAGGTCCTACTTTTGCAGGATTTCCACATTCATTTTTGCCTTTTGATATGAGCTATATTGGAATCGTTCATTCACATCCTAGCGGTTCAGCTGAGCCATCGGTAACTGATCTGCACAATTTTTTTGGCTTGATTTCATTAATTGTAAAATCGCCTTACGATGATGATTCTATTTTTGCATGGGATAGTAATGGAAATAGTGTTCCTTTGGAAATTCTATCAAAATGAAAAATTCCTGTGGTGAAAACTGAAAATAACTGACAAAACTTTATAACCTTTTTCCAGGTACTTTTACTCATATGTTTAATTACAAAACTTACTTGCTTTTTCTAGGTGCATCTCTTGCCATTAGTATTGGCTTGCAAATGATTCTTCCATTCCCATATGGTTTAGCCGCAGCTCTTGGAATATTCATTGTATTTCCATTATTTTTAAGAAAACGATACATGAGCCGTATGCGCGGTTATGGTGGAAGTGATTCTGGAACAGGAGGCGGTGGATTCTTTGGAATGGGTTCCCAAGGCGGTTCAGGTGGAGTAAAGTACGTGTGTCTTGTTTGCAACAACAAACACAAAGGCGGAAGTTGTCCACGATGTGGCTCCAAGATGCAACGCGCCGATTTTTGATGGTAATAGAATTATGGCATTAGAGGAATTAAGACAAAAGGTTCTATATCAAAACTCTATTGAGATATGGATTGGAGCAAGTAAGGAAAAAAACATTGATTGGGTTGATACTGATAATTACCAAAAGTTCATTGCGTTTCTTTTAAAAAATAACCTAAATATGAAAAAAATGCCTATCTGCTTTGATGAGTCAGACAAAGCATCCGAAGGCGGTCACAGCAAAAAAGTCTTTGCAAACAAATTAGCAGCAATCAATGATGACAATTCTTCATGCTATTCAATAAAACTGAATGATGCTAATATCGAATTGATTCGAAAATTTGAACTCTGATTTACTATCTTTTTAACTTTGGATTAACTATTGCATCCAACGCATTTCCAATAAATACAAAAGCTAGTCCTGTTATTGCAATCATTACTCCTGGAGGCATTATCCACCACCACAGTCCTCTTGCAGCAGCACCAAATGTATTGGCATCATGTAAAATTTGACCCCATGTTGGAAATGAAGGATCCCCTAATCCTAGAAAACTCAACCCTGCTTCTGTGGTAATGGCAGCTGGAACTGAAATTGCAATGCTTGCAAATGCATATGGGAGTAATTGTGGCAAAATATGTTTTAAAATTATTTTAGAGTCTTTTTGACCCATCATATTTGCTGCATCTACATACCCTCTGGTCTTAATCTGAAGTGACATACTCCTTGCTACCTTTGCAATACCTACCCATCCAAAAATCATCAAAAACCCTATCATCAAAAATATGCTGTTGCTTATTGTCACTGATAGGATGATTAGGAATGGGAGAGCTGGGAGTGCATAGATTACATCGTTGAATCGCATCATAGTTTCATCAGTCTTTTTGCCTTTGAACCCTGCATAGACACCATATAGCAAACCAGCCACTACGGAAGCAATTGAAACAACTATTCCAATGAATAGCGCAAGTGGGGTTCCCCACAGTAGTCCTACTGCCAAATCTCGTCTCAATTCATCCGTTCCCATTATTCCAAAAGCTTTTCCTCCGATGATTAATTTTGATTCGTGAATTTGATTTTCAGCGTTAACTCCGTACAAATCTATAGAAAAAACATAGCTTCCCTTTAAGGGTTCATTTGATTGTATTTTTGAAAAAACAATATCTTCAGATGATAATCTTTCAAGAGGGAATTGAAATTTTTCTGATTGCAGAAACAGATTCTTCTTTATTACTACATCTGTTGAAAAAATTCTTTCACTGTGAATTGTATTTGAACTAGAATGAGGAAGTGAAGTTGATAATAATTCAAGTTTTACTCCATCTGGTCTAATCACTGACATTTTCAATAGTGGTGACCCTGAATATTCTGATGAGAATACATAGATGAAATCATTGGGGAAATGATCATAATCAAAATTTAATCCGAATTGATGTGATGTAAGAGATATCTCGTCTTGGAAAATATTTTGAATATTTGGTTCTTCTAAAATTTTATGCTCTGGAATTTTCTCAATCATAAATAAATTGACCCAAATTGGAATTGCTACCTTTGGATACAGTATCCAACTTCCGGGATTGTTCCATTCCTGAAACGTCTCAATTGGAATTACAATCATCGCAATAATTGATGTACATATCAAAATCGAGAGAATCGTAATTCCTGCAATGCCCATCTTGCTACTGAAAAATTCTCGTTTTATTTCCTGAGGTGTTATTCCGCTCATTGGCCTGTTCTCACTCTGGGATCAAAATAACCATATAACAAATCCGCAATGAATATGCTGATTAAAAAGAATACTGTAAGTAAATATGTCGCACCGATAATTACTGGAAGATCCATTACTGTAATTGCTTCAAAATACAATCTCCCCATTCCTGGCCAATCAAATACTGCTTCTGTGATAATTGCCCCGCCAAGAGATCCTGACAAACTAAGGGCCAAAATTGTAACAATTGGTGGTGCTGCATTTTTTAGTGCATGAGTGTAAATGATTTTTTTCTGTGAAATCCCAATTGTTTTTTTTGCCATGATGAAATCTTCTTGCATAATCCCAACCATGAAATTTCTCACCAAATAAGCCCAAGATCCAAAACCAATCATTACAATAGTGATCAATGGCAGTGCCATATGGTATAGCAAAGAGCCAATGTATCCAGGATCTGTGGATGGGATGTCTGGAGTTGCCCTTGCAGGAAATATTTGGTATGTGAATGCAAACAAGAATATCATCAACATTCCTATCCACCAAACAGGAAAGCTAGAACTGATTATTGCAAAACTAGATGTTATTCTGTCAATGATAGAACCGACTTTGCTACTTGATAAGGCTCCTAGGAAGATTCCGATAATTGAGATGATTATCGTTGCAGTAGTAAAAAGTAAAACTGTTCTTGGAAGCTTCTCAAAGAGTATGTCTTTTACATTCGATGATCCCTCATCACTTGTTAGAAATGTGGCATGCCCAAAATCAAGTAGTAATATTTTGTACATTGTTATTCCTATACGTTGAGGCGAATACCAAGGCTCATCTAACCCCAAAATCTTGGTTCTTTGATCAATTTGGGCTTGAACAAATGCCTCAAACTCATCTACGGATGAAAAACTCTCTGCAATGGCAGGGTTTTCAGTAATCTCGGACCTGACTTGAAAAACTATTCCCTGCTTTAGAATAGTATCCATATTGGAGCCTACTAGAGAAATTGTAATCAACAAAGTAATCATCAAAACCCCGAACATTGTAGCCATTCTCGTGGCAACATATCTTTTCAAACTCACTATTTTCAAGTTAGAGAATTAGTTTATAACATTAGATGTTTTTCCTACAGTTTAATTACGGTAGAATCTCATACCCATTAGAAAGACATGTCCTTTGATAGAGAAAGAGAAATGTTCACCGCGACATGCGGTGACTGTGGAAATGAATGTCAAGTTCCATTCAAGCCAAAAGACGACAGACCTGTTTATTGCAGAGAATGTTTCCAAAATCACAAACCAGCACCAAGACCTGGTGGAAGATTTGGTGGTAGATCCGGCGGCTATGGTGGTGACAGAGGTTCTAGATTTGGTAGAAGAGACAATAGACCACGAGAAATGTTTGACGCAAAATGCGGTGACTGTGGAAATGATTGTCAAGTTCCATTCAAGCCAAAAGACGACAGACCTGTTTATTGCAGAGAATGTTTCCAAAATCACAAACAAAGTTAAAAAAATCGTTTTGAGTAATTTTCAAAACTCCTTTATTTTCTAATACAAAGATTTAGAGTCTTCATATTCTGTAATTTTTTTATTGGTTGACGTCCCTCTTCGAGATAAAATATCCATTGGTGCTGCAGTTCAAATAATTCTTAAAAAAGATCAGAGTACCGGGAATTTGACTGATGGAACAGTAAAGAGGATTTTGACTTCGAGCAATTATCATCCACATGGGATTAAAGTTGAATTAAGTGACGGGAAGATAGGATGAGTCCAGAAAATCCACAAATGAAAATTGACGAGAGTGAAACGAATTCTAGGCGCTAATCAAGGCAGAAAAGCAGTCTCCCGTCTTTTATGGTTACGGCAACATTTGATATAAACATTTTATGAAAATATGAGAAAATTATGGTTTTTAAAATATTATAATTTAGTTTATCTTATTTTATTTATGACTAAAAAAAAGACATTTGATCCTGATACACTTGTTTTAACAAAACCTGAGATTTTGGAATTCTGTGACAGAGTTTTAAAAAAATGGGATAAGAATCCTGCCAAGAATGCAAATAATATTCTTGCAATGAATGCTGTGAAAACTAGCGTTATTTGGACAGATGATGAATCCCTCAAAGCAATTTGGAGCGAGATTTTGGCATGGACATTTGAACTTCTTTATGAGAACGCAATGTCTCACGATGATTTAGAATGGGCAAATGTGATGAAAAAATTAAAGAATAAAAAATGATGATGTATTTAGAAATATTATGAGTGCAAATACTATCAAAAAAGCAAAAAAACTTGTTGAAAGTGGCGGTGTTGTTCAAATTGAGGATGATCTGTTTCAGATAAAATCTTCGTCTGATCCTGAGAAATCATATTTTGTCACATCTGACACATGTGAATGCCCTGGATTCAAAAATTTCTATAAATTTCACCATGGAAAAGGGCTGAAGGCAAATTGCTCTCATTTGGAAGCTATTAGAATTTTCAAAAATGAATCATAGATTATTTTAGGTTCTTTGAATCAATTTTTCCTACAAATGCTTTATTTCCAGAAATAACTATTGGGCGCATAATCAGTCCCGGGTATTTCACCATTAATTTAATAATTTGAGAATCTGTTTTTTGAGCATTCCCCAAATCTAACTCTTTGAACATTTTGTCTCTTTTTCTGAGAAATTCTGCGGGTGTTTTACCTGACATTTTGATGATTTTTTTTAATTCTGTCTCTGAGAGCGGATCTTTGAAAAAGTCTCTTTTCTCAATATCTATCTTCATCCTTTGAATCTCAGTAATTGCTTTTTTACAGGTAATGCAAGTGGGCTTGTGTAGTATTTTCAAATTAATTTTTATATTAAATTTGGATTAAAAATTGTTTAGAAAAAGAAAAATGCTGTCATGCACAGCAGATGGATTTTTTGAACTCTTCTGAATTTCTCTCAAAGTTGCATTCTTTGCATACTTGCCAACTTCTTTTCTTGAGAATGGTAAATGATGATTCATAACTAACTGAATACATTTTTCCGCCACATGTTGGACAAGATAATGGGATATCTATTTTCATCAACTTTTATTTTGTAATTTTGAATATAAGGCCCGCGTAGAAGTTATCAATCGTTCATTGACTTTCAGAATTCTCTTCTGCAGTTAGATCCTCGTTTGAATCATTTTCTTGTTCAATTTTCTCTTGATTGAACTCTTCTAGGGTTTCTTTTGGAATTGATATTTTGTCTAAAAATGCTTGTCTTGCCTCTTCATATGTCCCCCCATTGGCTAGAATTTCATCTCTTAATTTCTGAGCTTCCTCAAAATTATTCTTTGTAAAGTTGAGTTGGCTAATTACCAAATCCTTTATTTCTGGATTTAGACTGTTAATGTAATCATCATATTGGAGTCCACCATATGTTCCTGCACCTGGTTTGTACTCTTCAATTGCTTGATTCCTTAGATTTTCTGCAATCAATCTTTGCTGCTCTATGAAAATTTTATCTTCTGAAGGCTTTTGGGCAATTTTTTGCTCTGAGATTAATTCGTCTAACAATTTATGGTAATACTTGAACAATGTCTGTCCAATCGGATTTTTTACAAAATCGCTTTCATTTGAGCTAAGATACTTTCTTGCTTCGTCTGTGGATAATTTTTGTTGCAGAGCTGACACTTGAGACACTTCTCCTTTAACTTGAAATTCTGTACTGGATAATCCTGTCATTCCATACCATGAACCAATGACGTTTACAATGTAGGTGCCTGGGATTCTTTCAAAGTCTTTAATTTCTCCTTTAAACACTCCCCATGGGTCAGTAAACGCTTTTGTGTTGTAAGAGCCTGCCTTGATGAAAACTTCTGCACCTCTGATTGGTTTGTATGCGTGGTCTACAACTTTGCCTGTAACAATTACTGAATCTCCTGAATAAATTGCAGCTTTTTCTACATTGACATCAATTACTAATTCCCACAACTCTGCATGGGAAGTAGAAACAACTGAAAATAACATTAAAAATGAAAATAAACCAATTACTCCAAGCCTACTTTTGTACACGTCTCATTCTTTGGATTTTCCTTGTTAAGACAAAGTATGAATAAAAATTAGCCATTTTTTAATTTTATTTGAGTAATTTTGACTCTTTTTTGGGCTAAACTTTTGATTCCCAACTACTCTTAAACTAGCAGATTTATCGTATCTTCAATCATGGACTTGGTAAAATTCCGAAACGATGTAAATCAAATGACTGAAAAATTATCCTTTGGTCTCAAAGAAAAGGATGTTTACAAACTCAAAAATGTCTCAAAACAATTAACTGAGATGTATCAAAAAAATCTAGTAAAAATCAATCATTCTATTTTGGAATTAATTTGTGCAAGTAATCTGATTTCTAGAGGATATTTAGTTAAAGTTGAAAAAGATGTTTCAGAGATCTTGGTATGTGATATTTATGCAAAAAAAGGAGATGGTGATACCATCATTGAAATTGAAACAGGATTCACCCCTCCTGATCATGCTATGGATACAGTAGATTATTTTGCTGCAAGAATAATTAGTAAAATTGCAAGATACAGCCAATATTGTTCAAAATTTTCATTGGCTACTCCTGCAGTTGGCATATTGCCTATTTCAAAGATATTTCTCTTGCCCCCAAATGCACGAAAAGAGCAAGACGTAAAAAAAGTTCAAGAATTATGTGATCGGTATTACAAAAACCCCCCAATCAAATATGATGAGATTCTTAATGCTCACCTCCATTCCATTTATCTGATAAATATAGACAAAGGTTTTGCAAAAGAAGTTGATCCGCAAGGATATGTAGAATTAACTGAGAATCTTCTTAGACGAAGTGAAGTAGAGTACTAATCTATAGAAAAAATTCAAATTCATCTATGTTTTATGATTTGTAAGATGATTTGCGCTGCATGTGAGACGAGGAAACATTTTGAGTGTATTGATTGTATGAATAATCATAAAACTCATCTATGCAGCTGTGATTGCCATGATGAAAATACTGAACCCCATCCTGTGGGAAGCTCGCACTGATCTCAATTTTTAAATTTTCTTTCAATCTCTTGAGCCATTATTTCTAATTGACTAGTATTCCCCAATTTTCTGTAAGTCAATTTTTCAATAGTTTTGATAATGCTTATTGCTGCTCTATATTGTGGAATTTCAGGCTCATTTAATTCCCCATACATCCCAATACCGTGAATTTGATTTTTTTTTGCAAATCCCAAAATCAACCCATTAAAGCCCGTAATTATTGATTTTTGGGGAGTTGTACTTACATCCAGCGTTTCCATCTGTTTTGTTAACTCTATTGATGTCGTAGTGATGTATGTTTTTGGGGTATTGTTTAGTGGCCTATTAGTGTGGAATCCTCCTAATGTGTAAATGAATTTTGCAGAATATTTTTTTGCAATATCCATTACGTCTTGACACAATGCATTCAATTCACTATTGCTTTGCGGCTGACCTTTTCCGCCTCCAAATACAATTAAATCCTCAGTGTATTTGTATTCCCAACTCTCATCTGGAAGATCAATGTATCCTCCATTATCAACTACATATGTTGGATATGGTGTTTTTGCAGTTCTGAATGTTTTTGTTTTTAATGAATCATTGATGAAATTTACTACTATACTTCCAACATTACCCATGTCTTGCATTGCAGCTATTATGATTGGTTTCTCAATATCTGGTTCTTCCTTTTGAATAAAATCCACAATGTCTCTGAAATCTAATGAATTTTAAAGATATGTTATAATCTATTTTTAAAAATCATGTTTTGATATTTTTTGTAAAATTAAGTATTCTGTATCTAACTTATTTTTTTCTGGTATATGTTGATAAATTTCCAAACATTGTGAAATTTAAAATCTGATTTAATCTGATAATCCTCATTTTGATTATGATCTTTTGTTTTTTTGAGCCTGAGCATCTAATGATTTATTCCATATATGTAAACATGTATCATATTTTAACTCTTTTAGTTCAGAGCCACTTTTTTCGATGATCGAGAAAAATATCAAGATTCATAAGGCAAAAAAACTTTCTATCGACAAATTATGGAAACATCCATGGAAAACATTGGTACCTTAGAGTACGTTCTTGACAAATATTCTAAAATCTGGTGTTGGAAAATTACTGGTGATCGTGCTGTAAACATGATTTCAAGGCTAGTTCCTGAAGCATGGTATGGTGAAAATGTTAATGAGGTAATAATTACTGATAACACCGAAAATGTAAAACAACTAAAACTCATTATGGATAGATATCCACTAGAAATTCTATCAAAAACTATCTGGCAACGAAAAATTGTAAAAACGTATGCTCCAAAGCCTGCACTGCCTCCAATTAAACACAAACTCAAGAAAGCAAAAGCTGGGGAACAATTTCGTGGAAAACTTTTGAATTTTCAAAAAGAAGGTTTGGATTTCTTACTAAAATCATCTGGTAATGCGTTATTAGCTGATGAAATGGGGTTGGGTAAAACTGTTCAAACTTTATCTTATGTCTCAACTGAAAAACAAACTTTTCCGGTACTCGTTGTTGCTCCATTAGTTACATTGAACAACTGGGAAAGAGAAATTGGAAAATTCTTAAAGAAAAAAAGCAGAAATGGTAGAATTTTAGAATCTGAATCACCTAGTGTTACAATTATACGAACTGGCAAGTCCAAGGAATTACCGCTAACAGATATCTACATTATCAATTATGAATTACTTTTAAAAAGATCCGAGGATCTGATGAAAGTTGGTTTACGTACCATAGTTTGTGATGAAGTTCATAATCTAAGATCAAAGACTACTCAAAAATACAAAGCAGTAAAAAAACTGGCAGCACTTCCATCAATATTGTATAGAATTGGTTTATCGGGTACTCCAATTTACAATAGGGGTTCTGAAATATGGCCCATTATTGATATTATCAAACCAGGGCTTCTTGGAAGCTTTAAAGAATTCTGTGAATACTTTTGTTATGTTAATGAAAAAGGGAAAGCGATTGTTTTGGAAAATAAACGTGCATCACTTAGAAATGAATTGCAAAAACACGTGATGCTTAGACGAAAGAAATCTGATGTGTTAAAAGAGCTAAAAGACAAAGTACGCTACAAGGAGGTAATTGCAGCTGATACTGATTATTATCTTGAAGAGCTTGACAAAATTTGGAAAAAACTTGAAGAAGAGCAGAAAGTTGCGGAAAATGAGTTTTCTAAATCTGCTTCATATCATAGGGCAATTCAAAGTGAAAGACAGATTGCGGGTCTTGCAAAACTCCCACACGTAATTAATTTCGTTAAAAATATCATGGAGATAGAAGAAAGCGTCGTTGTATTTTGTCATCACAAAGTAATCCATAAACTTCTAAATGAGAGTCTGGAGGAATTTTCCCCTGTTTCAATAATTGGTGGACAATCAGATTCGTTAAGACAGGATCAAATTGACAAATTCCAAAAAGGAGAATCAAAACTTATGATTGCAGGTATTCGTGCAGGTAATGTGGGAATTAATTTGACTAGAGCAAAATATGTAATTTTTGCCGAACTTGATTGGAGCCCTGCAATTCATAGACAAGCAGAAGATAGACTACATCGAATTGGTCAAAAAAATACTGTCTTTGCATATTATTTGATAGGTGCAGGAACACTTGATGATCATGTGGCAAATATCTTGGTCGATAAAAGTTATGAAATTGATGAAATAATGGATGATTCTACTGATAATTATGAAAATAAAGATAAAGCAGAATTAATCTTGGCGCAAATTCAGGATAAAATCAATTCAAAATAATTATACTTTTAATCTGTTTTTTAATTTTGATAATTTTTCATTAATATTGTTTTTTTCAGATTGTTCTAATTTAGAACTCTGTGTAATTGCTTGAATCTCATCAATTAAACTAGTTATCTCTATTTCTGGAGTTGGACCTGAAAATTTTGTCTTATCGAAACCATTTTCTTCTGTTTTATCAATCTCTTCTATTCCGTCAGGAAGTATTTCGTAAATTTTCACTACTTTTTCTTCTTGCCTTTGAGGAGACATCAGTACAAATTGACTTTTTCTTAATCTTTCCAAATTCTCTAAGATTTCTTCTTCATCTATTCTGAGAATGTCTATGATCTGTTTTAGACTACATGATTTTATTTGAAGAAGACGTAAAATTTTTGCCCATATTGGAATATTACTCCAAAGAATATCTTTTGCTAGTTCAGTAATTGAAAAGGAGCCATCATTATTTAGAGAAATAAATTTTCTATCTTTGAGTGATGCTAGAGAATCTAAAATTTTTCCAACACCTAATCTCTTTAATTCTGAATTCTCAAGATTGTTCTCATTAAAAGTCCCATTTACAGTCATTGCCAAATCTAAAATTTCCAAATCAATGGTGCCAAGTTTCCTCATGATATTTTATCTCCATCAAAATTTATCATCACTCCCTATTTTTGTCTTGAAGAATATATGTGGATAACAAAAATTTATTCTGTGGTAAGATATGAACTTCCAAGACTACCCTATGACTATGATGAACTAGAACCTTTCATTGATAAAGAAACAATGAAAATACATCATCTCAAACATCATCAGGCATATGTTGATGGGTTAAACAAATCTCTTGCAGAAATTGGTGGGGCTTCTCATCCAAAATATATCTCATCAATTTTATCTGAGATTTCATCTATTCCTGAATCTGGGAGAAACTCAATCAATTTTTTTGGTGGTGGATTTGAAAACCATAGATTGTTTTGGGAAACAATGACTCCTGATAGTGAAGGAAAGCCTAGTGGGAAAATTGAAGGGGCAATTGATGTATATTTTGATAGTTTTGAGAATTTCAAAAAAATATTTTCAGAAAAAGCAAATTCAATCCAGGGAAGTGGCTGGTGTTGGTTAGTCTTTAATCAAACTTATAATAAAATTGAAATCATCACAACTGAAAATCAAGATAGTCCTTGGACTGTTCAAAAAACACCCTTGTTGGGATTGGATGTGTGGGAGCATGCATACTATTTGAAGTATCAAAACAAAAGAGCGGATTATGTAAATGCATGGTGGAATGTTGTAAACTGGGATTATGTTGGAAATAGATTTTCTGAACTTCCTGTATGATTTGGATAAATTCTTTTAAGGAAAATACCTTGTTTTCTACTCATGAACAAGAGTCTAAGATACATTGCATTGCTTGCAATTTTACCCTTGTTTACAACAGGTTTGGGAACTGACTATTTTACAAATGCCGATGCCCTAAAAAGCAAAGGAACTGCAACCTCTCAATATGGTTCTAGTACCGGTATTTGTGGATTAGACCTATGTTCTAACTATCCAGGCGGAAGATCTGCTTGGGAATCTGATCAAGGTAGTAAAACCACTCCTGTAGCTCCAGTTGAAGAAAAACACATGGAAAAAGAAACCATGGAAGAAAAACACATGGAAAAAGAAACCATGGAAGAAAAACACATGGAAAAAGAAACCATGGAAGAAACTGAAGCTGACATGGGTTCTGTACTTAGATTATCTAGAACTAACGTTCCAGCAACAATACCTCTGCATCATGGATATTATAACGGTGAAAATGTTTACTTTATCATCACTGATTCAAGTGATCCAACTCATGCAGAAATCATTACAAAAAATCAAGGTTGGAAAGTCGAACTTGCTCCACTATTGAAAAACACTCCTGAAGAAGCTCTTTCAAAAACCTACATGTTTACAAACGGAATAGAAGGTAAGGGTGTGCATGGTTTTCAAAGTGAAGTTTTCACTAGTACCCCTGCACAAACAGATGTGTACAGTGCTCTAACTTCACATGTCCATGTTACATGGAATGATGGTGCAACTCCGAGAGTACTTGATTCAGATGCAATGATTATGAAAGCAGCTGATAACGATGAAATCACATTAACTCCGCTTAATGTGGTTTTGAATATGCCACAAATTGTTTGGCCGGAAGGTCAAATGATGGTTAAAGAGGATAAAACTTTGACTGATGAAACTCCCTATGGGGGTGGCCAAGTTCTTGATATCGATACAGAAGATATGACTGTGACTTTCATATCTCATCGTGGATGGGGCCCTGATGGTAGAACAATCTATTACATTGTAACTGATGCTACTCCTAGCGGCCCAGCTAAAATGATGGGTGTTGTAAGTACACCAACATCTGCAAGCTTGATTGCAAATTCAGCAGCAGTAGACTTGTATCAATTTAAAAATGGTTTAACTGGTACTGGCCCATTGGGATTCCAACCTGGAATTGCAGCTGGTGCCCCTGGTGATGCAAATTATTCTCCAATGTGGCGAATCTTTATGATTGGTTGGGAGGATGATAAAAATGCACAAATACTGGAAACTATTGATGATATAAACGCCTACAAAGAATTTGGATTGATCAACATTGGTATTGCACGTCCAATGGATAGTGACCACATTGTTAACTGTCCATTTATCGACCCATTCCAATAAGATCCCTTTTTTATTTTTTAAATTATTTACATTTGTTAAAATTTAGTGATTTTTTTTAACAAATTTTCAGAGAATCAACTATTGGATTTATCTCTTATGATGACAATAATGAATTATGAGTATTTCTGGAATGTACATGTTAAACACTTCACAATTTGAAGAAAAAAAGATAGAGGCAGCACTTGAAATGCTGTATGTTGATAGAAAAAATGAATTCCGTGAACTGTCTCATGTATTGCTGAGTGAAAAGGCGCTGAAATCCATGCTTAATTGGAAAGAATTTGTATTGAATTTTTCTTTGGATGTGGAAAGTGCTTTTAAATCGTGGTCTGGGCAAAGCCCTTTAACTGTGAGTTCTCCACAAAAAGCTCTGACTATACTAAGACAGTTGGGTCATGATAAAACATCCATGAATCAACTCACACATCTGTTAAACATATCATACAATCTGTCACTTGAATTCAAAGAAATATATCGTCGTTTAAAATAATTTTATTTCTTAAATGATTGTTAGATTTCAAAGTTTTTTTAAAAATAAATTTATTTTGTAAGTGCAGTTTGAACAAACTAGATCTGATATATGTTTCTGCACTATTTCGTTTATGGTATTCACTGTGCTAATTGCAAGCAAAATAAGAGAAGAACCAAATTCTGATTTAGATAATTTGACTAATAATGTCAAAGACTAAAAACGGTTTAAAAAAATATGGTTAATACTCGAATTCTCGGTATTGTGTCTGAAAAAAAATTAGATATTTCTGAGTATGAACAAAAATGTCAGGACATATTAGATGATGATGAAATTCGATATGCTGGTCTTCTAGATGAATTTGGAACATTGTTGGCAGGAGGTCATAAACCTGGAATGACTATAAGACTCAGCGAAGCACAATTGGAATCTGTTTCAAAAGAACTTGCTTCTAGAGTATCAAAAAGAAAAAAATTTGATGAGGAATTGGGACATGTGAAATATTCTGCATCCAGAAGAGAACATGTTGTAATAATGAGTTTTCCAATTTATGATAATGTAATAATGCTAGTTGCAGAATCCAATGTCAATATTGACCGATTGGCTTTCCGAGTAATTTCAAAACTTGGAAGACAGTGGGGAGAATTCGTTGGAGAATAATATCTCATTTTATTAAGACATTATCTTATATAGTGTGATGTTATGAATATACAAAATGGTTAGTTGTATAGTAGTAGATGACGATCCTGAAACAGTAAGCAGTTTCTGTGAGTTGTTAGATATGATAGGTCTTGATGTCTTGATTACTGGTAGTAATGGTCAGGATGCAGTTGATATGTATGAAAAACATCGCCCTGATTTGATTTTTATTAATTTGATCATGCCTGAATTTGATGGATTTTATGGAATCAAAAATATTTTAAAAAATTATCCTGATGCAAAAATTGTAGTCGTCACCGGTGATTTACTGGCAGGTGAATCATATCTAATGAACACTCTAAAGGTTACAGCAGTAATCTACAAACCATTTGATATGACAATAATTAAACGAATGTTAACTAGTCTATTTTTTACAAATTAAAATTTCACACCAATTTGTTTTACGTCTCAAAAAATAGATTTACCTTAGACTATTATGTGATCATTAAATCACTTGCTAATTTTCCAAGGTGTTTCGTATGTAATCATTCCTTCTACATTTTCAATTGTTTTTTCCCAGACTTGAGGCTCTGGATTTGATTCGAAGAAATAGACTTTTCTCATATTTTGTATAGTGATATAATTCATAAAACAAATTGTTTGTAATGTTTCACAAACAAACAGCATATAGAAAAAATCTAAAAAACTCTGCTCAAATTGAGCAGACCAAATCTTTAATTTAGTTAAACTTGATAATTATCAGATGTGCTGATATGATGGTAAATGAAGTAAAGAATACTTGTATTATAATTGATGATATGAAAAGTCACCAATTTCTATTATCACAAATGGTTGAAATATGTGGTCTTGAAGTGATTGGAGTTGGAGAAAATGGTAAAGAAGGAACTGAAATTTTTCAAAAATTAAAACCGGACATTGTTTTTCTGGATATGAGGATGCCAAAATATGATGGATTTTTTGCGATTGACGGAATTACAAAAATAGATAATTCCGCAAAAATTATTGCCGTAACTGCTGATACAACTTCTGAGACTTTTGGAAAATTGAACAGTCTTCACATTCCTATTCTTTCAAAACCCTACACCATGGAAACACTTCAAAAAATTATTGATAAAGAATTACTAAAAAACTGATAATCTGAAATCTTTTCCCTTTTTGGTTTCTACCCCTCTAATACACAAGAGTTTGATTCTGAATCAAAAATTGTACCTGGACCACATTTTGAATTAATTTTTTCAGAATCTACTCCGTCATCTAATACACAAGAGTTTGATTCTGAATCAAAAATTGTACCTGGACCACATTTCGAATCACTTGATGTGGGTGAATGACTTGTCTCTTTAGATTGCTCTACCTTTGAAGGAATTACTTTGGGCTCTGCTAAATTATCTTTTTCAACTACATTATCAAAATAACCTAAACCATATGTCCCTCCAATAATAACTAAAATTAATACTGGAATGCCTACGATCATTGGAATTTTCAATCCTATTCTTAATTGATTAATTGAACCAGATGTTTTTTCGTGCTGGGTATTATTTGTCCCAACTTCAAATAATGAGGAACCGCAAAGCATACAAAAGTTTGCTCCTAGTGGTGTTTTTTTCCCACATTTCCAGCAATGAATAGTTTCTTTGTTTTCAAATTCCTCTTCACCTTTTTCTTTACTTTCTGCTTGGTCTTCTGGTTTTTGTTTATTGAGATATTTCTCTTTCATTCTTTGCAAATAATTTTGATCAGTTACCCAGATAGTTTTGTTTTCAATATATGCCTGTTTGATATGTTCTAGTCTGTATGCATCTCCTACGCCAAGTTTTAGCAGGGCATTTACCTCATCAACTATGTCTGCTGGTTCCATAAGGTATGTGTATTGGAGCTATTCAAAATTGTTTCTTTCATTATTATGATGTCATAAAATATCACATAAAATGTAAATTGAACTGATAAATCTCTCTTAATTATGGATTTCATGCTTGAAGAGGAATTAATAGATTTGATGACTTTTTGTCTTCAAAATCCAGATTCTTCTGAAATTCCTGAAAAGCATAAAAGAATTACCGAAATTGGCCATGAACTTTATGCTGATGGTGGAATTGATGCTTTGGAGAATTTCTTTTTTGTATTAAAAAATAGAATTACTGAAGAAATAGAAAAAGATCCATCCCCAATGCGTTCCTTATGGAATGGTCTTACTGATGAATGGCAGTATTGAATTTCTCTATTGAGAAATTTATCCTCTACCGATTCTGAAAATGGTTGTACTGCATGTTGGGCATGTACCCTTTATTGCAGGTTTTCCATTTTTCATGGTGTATGGTTTGGCGCCATCGATATCTCGTTTATCTCGGCACTTTACACAATATCCTATTGTCATATCTGCATTAGGCTCAAGGTTATATTAGCAAGAACTAGTTGAACTTTTTTTACTAAGAGGCAAACCTCAGATCTTAATTATTCAGTTGCAAAACTATTTTTTTCGTAACAGGATATTTTTTGCCAAAATAGGAATAATTTATTCGCATTTTTTAAATACGTAGAACTTTGGCGAGATATTTCTGTTAAAATTTTAACTCACACTGATGTTTAATTTTGAATAATTAGACAATGCACTATGATTGACTAATCCCTCCCAAACAAAAATTTCTGCAATAAATTCCCCTGAATCTTTTGGAGTCCATGATAGTGATGGATTGAGTTTCTGATCTGGTGTTAACTGTCCACTAATCCATCCTACTGACACTACAAATCCTTGCTCATTTATTATTTGAACAAGATAGACAAAATTTTGAGATTTTTGCTGATTATTTGTAATGTCTGCTGAGATCTGAATTTGTTGATTTACATTTACATTATCTGTGATGGGTTGACCAAAAGCATTTTCCAATCTTGGAATCTCCATAGTTGCTCTTTCCAATTCACTTATTGCAAATGCCCAAGTGAAACCGACAATAAAAGATGCCATGATAAACACACTCAATATTTTTATTATCACGCGTTTTTGCACAATTTTAAGTTAATAAAGCGTTTCTACATCAATTTGATCGATTAATGTAAAATTCTAGAATTTTTCAAAATTCTTGATAATTGTACTTTTCTCTGTAATTATTTTTCCTGGATTCAGTATTCTTTTTGGGTCAAAATACAGTTTGATTTCTTTGAATATCTTGTAATTTTCATTTCCATATTGCTTTTTGACAAATTCTGAGCGTGCAAGCCCATCTCCGTGCTCAGCAGTAATTGTTCCTCCCAGTTGAATAATTTCATCAAAATACTCTTGTGCGATTTTTTTGATAATGGCTGTTTCTTTATTATTTGAAATTAGCCTAACGTGAATATTTCCATTACCAGCATGTCCATAAGCAATTGATTTTGTTTTGTATTTTTTATTTAATTTTTCTAGAATTCTAAAAATTTCTGATAGATTCTCTAAGGGAACTGCTGCATCTTCAATGATGTGTGGAATTCGCTCCTTCTTTTTTATGGATTTTAAACTATAATGTAATGATGAATCTCTATACCTCCACCAAGTATTAATTTCAAAGTCTTTTTTTAATCTCTTGACAATTTTACCTGTAACTATTGATGACAGTTTTTTTTCATTTGATTTGATATTTTCATCATACTCTACAAAAAGTAGGCATTTGGTTTTTGGAGAAAATTTATAATTAATTTGTTTTAATGTTGTTTTATCTACAAATTCAATAGCTGATGGTTTAGTTTCGTTTATTATCACACAATTCATAGATGCGTCTATTATTGATTTGTATTCAATTATGAACAGAACTCGTTTTTTTGGATTATCTTTAATTTTTAATTTAATTGACAGAACAATTCCTAATGTTCCCTCAGAACCAACAATTATTTTATGAGAATCGCCGATTGATTTAATTTTATCAATTCTGAATCCTGATGAATTTTTTGATACATTGGGAAATTTTTTAACATCAATTTTTTTTGAGAGTTCTAGGATTTTCTTTGAAACTTTGATGTTTTTTGGAAGTGTTATTTTGTTTCCATTTCCATCAATGAAGGTAATCTCTGCTACATTATCAATCACACTTCCATATTTTAAACTCCTACTTCCACTAGAATTATTTCCGATCATCCCTCCAACTGAACAAAAAGATCCAATAGATGGATTTGGTGGAAAAAATTTGTTATGCTCTTCTAATTTTTTATCTAGATTCCCTTTGACAACCCCTGGACCTACTATTACACAATTTTTTGTAATTTTTAATGAATCAAACTTTTTCAAGTCTAGTATGATTCCATTGTTTAGAGCACTTCCAACAAGTCCTGTGCCTGCACCCCTTACAGTAACAGATGAATTAAAATCTCTTGCAATCTGAATTGTTCTAATAATATCTTTTTCATCTTTTGGAACTACGATTACCTTTGGAATAATTTGATATGAACTAGAATCTACAGAATAAAAATCCCTTAATTCTTTTTGAGAATACACATCTCCTGATATTGATGATTCTAATGATTTTACTATTGATTTTTTCATAGATTGAATCTAAATTATGATTCTATAGTAATCCCATCTTTCGGGATCAAATAACGTTACAAATTCTGCTTGCTCTTTGTCCACCCTTGCTCTTATGACATCTCTTAATGCAAAACTTGATAGAAATTTGTATTTCATAGAGTGTGCTTGCATTATGAAGAGGTGCCTCATCTCGCTTCCTCCTTTAAGACCCCAATACCCCATCTTCAATGCAAGAGGTTCTAAAAATATCGTATTTCCTAAACCATAATTCTCATCTCTAATCTCTTCACGTAATTGATATTTTTCAAGTGGCCCTCCTTTTGAAAAACCTATGATCTCTCCATTTTTGTCATTTAATCTGAGAGTGTTGAGAACAATTTCTGGATCTTTAATTGTTTTTTCAAAATTTTCTTTTTGAAATTGAAGTGGTTTTGGTAACTGTAAAAATATACCATATAATGTCTCGATAAATTTTGGATCGTTTCTTGTAGACATTGATTCTATTGTTGGAATCAATTTGACATTTTCATAAGAGCAATCTGCTTGAATTGTAATTTCTTGTTGTCTTAATTTCATAAAAGCAAGTACTGTGTCAAAAAAATTCTTTCTCATATCTTTTGGGAGGATCTTCAGAATTGCTTTTGCCATCTCTGTTTCCTTATTCAGTAATTCCTCAAAATATGCTACTGAACTTCTTACTATTAATGATGGTCTCCAAGCAAGCGCATGAGCATTCATCTTTGCCATTTCCATCGCTTTTGAAAAGTCTCCTAATGCATAGCCACTAATTCTATCCACTACTGAGAGATACCTTCCCATTTCCATTATGTGTTCTTGATATGGGAGATTGTTTCTTGTCAAATCTGACTTTTCAAAACATTGTGTAATTTGCTCTTCTGCATTTTTTTTCAATTGTCCACTCCAGGGATATGTTGTTCTTAAAATTAAGACCTTGATTATTTCTAAATCTATTTTTGCAGTGTCTATTAATTGCTGAAGTTTTTTGTCCATGGAAATGAATTTTAAAACACTTTCTTCGTGAGGTTTATCCACACTTTTTTGAGGATCAAAATCATGAAACAATGCTGCAACATATAGATATTTTAAATCATCATCTGAGAATTTCACTTTATTTTGAATGGATGCTAAAAGCGAAAAATAGGTTACCTCTAATTCGTGGTTAATATTGTGATATCCATAATAATCCGTTCCAAGCCCCTGGCTTTCAAAGAGGTCAATGGTATAATCTAGCATCTCAACATAACAGTCATCCTGTATTCCTTTTTGCACCATTAGATTGAGAATTTCATTTCTCATTGAATGCGTATTTGCAAATTGCTGCAATACCAAAAGAAAACAATTCCTGTTTTTAAAGATGATCTATGTTGGTAAATAATACCCTATTTTTCATCATTTGGCAATTCTATCTGAAGATTTCTACATTCCAATAGAGTACAAAATTCCACGAAACACTCAATAGAATTATGAATTAATTGTTTTTAAATGTCTGTAAATCCTGATTTACTTGGAACACTAATGTCTCAAAATGAGAACAATTCGCTAAACTTTACTTTGACATTAAATGATCTTTCATTTCCACTAATTGATGTCTCTATAACCAATTCTCCTATTCCTGTAAATGAACCTACTACACGTGGTGGAGTATATTTTTCTGATACATTTGCCTACAAAATGAAAGGTACTGTGAAAGATCTATCTATTGTACCCTTGTTGACAAAAAAGATGCTTGGACCAAATACGGAATTTGGTGAATTAAAAATAACTACACAGATAGATTGTGAAGGAAAACCTATGACTATCGAATTATTTACAAATCTAACAAACAGTGTTCAAACTCCAAATTTGATTGAACTTAGTATGATAATTGTAAAACTAAATTCTAACTAGCCTACGTTTAGATATTTATCATACCTCTCTCTCCTGTCTTTATCTGAGAGCACTTCGTATGCTTTGTTTAATTTAATCATCTCTTCTTCTGAATCTTCTTTGGTCTTGTCTGGGTGTGTTTTTTTTGCAAGCTCTCTGAACTTTTGTTTAATTTCTTCTTTTGTTGCATCATTTGAAATTCCTAGAATTTCATAATAATTTGGGAGCTCATTATTTAATGCCGCATCTCGAAATTCTTTATCTTCTTTTGTATTCTTTCTTGTACCCAACTCTTCATAATCATCTCCCCAATCTGAATGATATTTTTCATAAGTTTTTTCACTTTTTGACTCATGTTCCTCTTTATCGTAAGATGTTTTTCTACGAAGTATGATGTCTCTTGCTAAAAAAAGAAAGATTCCAATTACTGCAATGGCAAACCCTGAAAAAAGAATTATTTTCTCTTCATCTGTCACTTCAAGTTCCATATCTAGATTGTTTGATTGAGCATCAGCTATCTGTGATGCTCCAAGAATAACAAATGAAATAAGAAAAATACTAAATCGCTTCATTTTACTAAGTCAATCTAAAATCTTCTTTTGCAGTATTTAGAACTACATGTGTGATTGTATTTTCCACATTTGTAATGGATGCAAGTCCCTTTACAAATTTGCTTAATTCATTTCTTTCCTTGAATTTTGCCACTACTATGGTGTCAGTTGAACCTGTAATATCATATACTCCGCACACATTTTCGAATTTTGATATTTCCTCTTCAATACCAACAATTTTGTCATTTTTGGCAACTATCTCTATTATTGCAGTAAGTGAATACCCTATTTTTTCATGATCAATAATTGCAGTATACCCTTTGATGATCTTCTCTTTTTCCAATTTTTTTATTCTTGATAATACAGTAACCGTGGACATTCCAAGTTTGAGTGCTAACTGTCTTGCTGATTGCCTCGCATCCATCATTAAATTTTTGAGAATCTTTTCATCTGTATCGTCTAGATTCATAACTTACTATGGTGAAAAATTTATTTAAATTTTGATTCAATGTTTGAAAATTTGTTTAGTTTTATTCATATAGTATAGATAAAAATTGTCTCAAATTTAATAGAATTAATGTTTCATGTAATTTGTGAGCCAAATTCAGGAACTTGTAAAAAAAGGAAAAATCCTATTGAATGATGGAAAATTCTATGACGCATTGGGTTGCTTTGAGCAAGCCCTTCTTTTGAATCAAAACGATCCTGATCTTTGGAATTACAAGGGAGTTGCACTCCGTAGCTTAGGGCGGTATGAGGAATCAATGGAATGTTTTAACAAATCCCTTGAAATTGATCCCCGAGATAAGCATGCATCATAATATTGTGTAGTTGAATAATTCATCTACTTTATATTCATGAATTTTAACCGAATCTTGCCGTTACAAGGTTTGTAGGCATAACCTAGTTGTTCAATCACATACGGAAAGAAAAACCTTCATTCAAATCACAAACAAAATTTGTTAATTGATAAAGTCTGAGGAATTTTTATTAACTTTTACTTAATCTATATTATAAACAAAATATTATCAGACATCATGAGTGATGAAATAGATAAGATGTTACAGCAGGCATTTGATTTTGCAGATGAAGAAAATTATGATGCTGCCATCAATCTATATAATTTAGCTTTGAAAAAAGACCCTGAAAACATAAACGCTCTGATAGACAAGGGTGTTACCCTACAAAATATGGGTAGGATTAAACAAGCCATTAGAGCATACGACAAGGCTCTTCTAATTTCCCCCAATTCCCTTGATGCTCTACTAAACAAAGGTGCAGCATTACATACTAATCAAAAATATTCAGATGCAATAGAGTGCTATGATGCCGCACTAAAGATTGATAAAAAATGTGCCATGGCACTTGCTTACAAAGGATTATCGTTAGGTGAGATGGGCAAATTATCAGATGCCTTGAAACTTTTCAAAAAAGCACTCTCAATCGACAAACATTTTGACTTGGCACATATCTCAAAACAGATTGCGCAAGATCTACTAAAATCCATCAAAGAAAAGTCTAAAACACAGTAACGTCGCCGGGAGCAGGTTCTCTTTTGAGGTCTTCGTGGGATTCAAGGGATTCTTTATGTTCTAATTTTTGATGATCCCTCAATTTCTCAATATTTTCAAATCCTTCGTGACACAAGTAGCATTTTGGTTTATTTTCATCTACTAATGGCAATACCATGCTTATGATTGTATTTTGGATTACTTATCTCTTGAGACTATAAGGAATATATCATGATGAACTCATGCTATAATATGTTAGAGCAACTAGTTAGAGATTCACAATCTTTAGATCGTGCAATTGCAGGGGAAGAACTCTCATACAAAGACGGTCTTGAATTAATGAATTATGAAAATCAACACATACTGGGAGCAGTAGCAGATAATGCTAGAAAGAAACTAGTTGGAGATACAGTCACTTTTGCAGCATCCTATTACATGAATTACACAAATGTTTGTGCTGCAAGTTGTCAAATGTGTGCTTTTTATCGAAAAGATGGTGCAGATGACGCATACACTCTGACACCTCAAGAAATTGAACAAAGAGTAGGAATAGCTGAACAGATGGGTGCCACTGAAGTTCATATCGTAGGAGGTTTTCATCCGACATTACCTTTAGAATATTATGAGGACATGATGAAAGTAATCAAACAAAAACATCCTCAACTAAACATCAAAGCACTTACAGCAGCTGAAATTTACTTTTTATCAAAACTAACAAAAAATTCTACCAAAGAAATCCTTTCTCGTCTAAAAACTGCAGGACTTGATTCGATGCCAGGTGGCGGAGCTGAATTATTTCATCCGGACATTCGCGATAAGATTGTAAGAGGAAAATGTACAGGTCAGCAGTGGCTTGATGTTATTGAGGAAGCCCATAATATGGGAATTCAGAGTAATGTCACAATGTTGTATGGCCATATAGAAAAACCTGAACATATAGTTGATCATCTAATAAAAATCCGTGAATTGCAAAAAAAGACAAACGGATTTCTTACATTAATTCCCTTAAAGTTTAGCTTGGATAATACTGAATTGGAGCAAGAGCATCTGGTGAACAATGAATGTTCATCATTATATGATTTGAGAATAATTGCACTTTCGAGATTGATGCTTGCAAATGTTGTAAACAATATTTCTGTTTACTGGGTTGCATATGGAAAGAAATTAGCACAAGTTGCACTATCTAATGGCGGAAGTGATTTGGTTGGAACTGCATTTTCTGAGGAAATTTATCGGGCAGCAGGAAAACCTACAGCATCATCTGTTGAGGAATTAGCCACTATGGTAAAAGAAATTGGGCGCTCCCCAGCTCAGAGAAATACACACTTTGGAATTTTAAAACATTTCTAACCCATCTGCTTTTTAATTGAATCTAGTTTTTCTTCCATCTTTACATGCTTGTCTCTTCTTGAATCAATTTTGATTACAACTTCGACTCTTTCAACTCCGAGATTGTGAACTACTTCCATCATGGTTTTTGTAGCATCATTGATTACATCGATACTATCTGATTCTAAAATTGTCCCCATAGGATTGATTTGATATCTTAAATTTTCCTTTTTTTGAATTGACTCAATTGCCTTTGCAATGTAAAAACTAGCACTGGTTGTCTTTGTAGCCATTGGATATATGGAAATTTCAGCATGAATCAAGATTACACTAGTAAAATCTATGGAATAATTATTCTTTTTTTGTTTGGCCTGATGTGTTTTACTCTATTATGGTCTTTTTGTAAGTAATTTTAAAATGATTAGTTACTTATACTCCTGCCATCTTTTATTGAAAAGATGAGTAAATCCTGCTGGGAACTAAAAACTGAAAATGATTAAAGAAAAATGTGATAGGTGTGGTTCCCCATTGGGAACTGAAAGCAGGAAAACCAAACAAAGATTTTGTGGTAACTGCAAAAAGAAATTTGAATTATATCGAAAATAAAATTTATCTCAAATTATTCAGCAGGCTTTTTTTCTTTTCTTTTAGCAGTGTCTCTTTTCCTTCTAGCTCCAAAACTGATCAAAACCAACAAAAACCCAATACCAATCAGCATTCCAGCCAATGTGTTGTAATCTTCATTTTCTTGTTGAGCAATCATTAAATCTATTACTTCCTCTTCAGTCATTCCTGATTGACCTGCAGGCATTGTTGCACTAATATTTACTACAAGTATAATTCCTACAATAATCATTGCAATGCCTCCTGCTAGAATTCTTTTATCGACTAGTACCATTTGCAACACTAATTACTGATTCACCATATATTAGGTATTTTCTTATTTTTTCTTCCTACTGTAATTTGAAATACATTTACTACAAAGATAAGCTGGATCGGTGAGAATATTGATGCTAGCTTGTAAGTCATCTTTTGATTTGCAACTCATACATAATTTTTCATTTATTACTTTCTTTTCTTTCATCATACACTCATAATATTTGTAAACTTGAGCATTTGAAGTTTATAATCTATGATTCCTTATCTTCTATCTTTTTGATTTCTTTTTCTATTTTTTGAATATTTTTATTCCAAATTCCAATATATTTTTCTATTTTTTCAATCTCCTTTGAATCTGAATTTGATTTTATCAAAGAATCTCTTTTTTCTAAATGTTGCTTCAATCTCTTTTTAGAATCATCTAACTTTTTGTATTGAAATTCCAGGACTTTTTTTGTGATAAAATTCATAGATATTCAACTATTGCTCTTTAAATTTGAATGTGAAACTTAAAGATTAGGTTAGAATTTTTAATGAGGGATGAATTCTAATAATTATGGAAAAGTCAGATCAAGACACTGGTAGATTTGAAACAATATCTATTGAATCAAAAATTAGAGAAGGGGTTTTTCATAAAGTTGTTAAAGACTTGGAAACCGGAAAAGCTGTTTCTTGTTCTTGTAAATGTTGGAGCAAGGGAAATAAGCCTTGTTTTGGCATGAAAAGTATTGGAATTTAGAATCCAGATTTTTTCACGTATGATTCCTTAGTCGAGGTTAAATACAAATTTTGTAATAATGAGTTATGTTTGAATTAAAAAATAAAAAAATCTTCAAAGCAATTCAGAACAAATGGAATCAATTAGAGAATCCTGATGACGAATGGTAATTCAGAATTATGTTAAAATACAATATTTTAAAATCCTTGAAAAAGAGATAACTTGCATTCTTTGAAAATCTCTCTCTGAATTAACTAGCGTGGGATAGGAAATATCTAAAAGCCTTCAGGGGGTCTTTGAACAAAAACATTACACACCAATACATCTGTTTTTGAATCCCTGTATTGCACATTACAAGATACAAATTTTCCTTTCAACGCACGTTCAAGATCCTCTTTTGTTGTTTCCCCGTATTGAGGTTGGTCAGGATCATCTACTTTCCCAATCATTACTTTTTCAACTTTACCATACTCTTCTTGATTGTCTTTTCGTGTGTGGCTAACGAGTAATTCAAAGACGTTGTTAGTTAGGATTCCAATCACAGCTCCACCAATTCCGTCGCCCATGTTTTCAAAATTTTTTTGTTCTATAATTACTTGGTGGCTATACTAAGTTCAAAGTCTGGAACTAACTTCTTCTCCTTGGCCATTTCAAAGAGTTTTCTGATTGATTCTTCACCTGGATCTCCCATGTTGACTGTTACTTGGTTGACATACATTTTGACAAATTTTTCAATCAAGTCTTGTGGTTTTCCTCTAGAATACTGCATTGCATAATCAATTGCATCCTTAAAATGCTCCAAGCCAAATTCTATTGATGATTGAAGGTATTTGTCAAACTTTACAATAGTCTCCATACCCAAGTCTGTTTTCATTACATTGATTCCAAGTGGAACTGGTAATCCATTTGTTGTTTTGTCCCACCATTCGCCAACATCTAAAATTTTTACATTCCCTTCTTGCTCATATGACAACTGTGTCTCATGTATTACTAAGCCTGCATCCACCTTTCCTGATTTCACAGCTTCTGGTATATCGCTAAAATTCATCTCCACATAGTCAAATTTACCAATCATTAATTGTAGGAGTAAAAATGCAGATGTCATTTTTCCGGGAATGGCAATTTTACAATTTTTTAATTCATCAATTGATTTTTGTTCCCTCGCTGTAACAATTGGACCATATCCAATTCCAAAACTTCCACCACTTCTCAAGATAGTATAACCTGGGATATATGCACATGCATGAACTGAAACTGCAGTTACATCAAGTTGTGGATCTGTGGCTTTGCGATTTAGTTTTTCAATATCTTCAATTACATGGTTTACTTGAAAATCTGGTGAAGGAACTTTACCCGTGAACATTCCATAAAACATGAATGCATCATCCGAATCTGGAGTGTGGCCTACAGAAATTTCCATATTTCTTTCCAAAATTATCGTAATAAATACCAAAACCTAGACTAAATCGTTTTTCTAATATATGTAGAAATTTACATGTACTTATGAATTCAATTGAAGCATATGAGAAAGATATTGAATTTCAATTGGATTTTTTGAAATCTTTCAAGAAACAAAAAACTATCTCTCAAACTCTTCAAAAAAATATTTTGTTTGCCGGTAGTGGTGATTCACTTGCATCTTCAATGCTAGCCGAATCCTTTTCTAATGGGATTGTAAAAGCAATGGATCCATTAGATTTGTACTCTAATAAGAAACTTGTAAAATCAAAACATGTCTATTTTGTATCAATATCTGGAAACACTATTTCAAACATTAAGGTTGCAAAGTCTGCAAAAAAAGCAACTGCAATAACATCTCAAATCAAGAGTAAACTGGCAAAAGCATCTGATGAAACAATTCTGCTTTCAGCCCCTAATAATTATGTGTTCACTGCTGGAAGCATATCATTTTTGGAAAGTGCATTAACCTGCATTTCTTTGGTTAAAAAAATAATCATTCCAAAAAATGATAAATTATTTTTTCAAGCAAAATCTGATGCTCAAAAAGCAAAAATTTCAAAAAGAATCTTCATCTTGGGAAATCTCTATACCTATCCATTGGCAATGTATTGCGCTGCAAAATTCTATGAACTTTTAGGCTATGATACACATTACTGTAGAATAGAGCAGTTCTCACACATGGAATTATTCTCTTCGAAAAAAGGAGACACCGTGATTATTTTTGAGGAAAAAAACTCTCACAATAAACAACTAGGAAAAAACCTTCAAAAAATTGGCATAAATTTAATCCATTTTGATGTTCCCTCTGAAAAGACATCCCAAATGATTTATTGCACATTTTTCTCCCAAATGCTTTCTCTAAACGAGGCAAAAAAGCAAAAAAAGAAAGAATGCCATTTTGTTACACAAGAAAAAATTCGGAATGTTTCAAACCAAATGATCTATTGATCTTTTGCAAGGCTAAGGTTTAATACCTGAATACTAGGGTCTGCGAATATGGTAAAATTCAAGTCAACAGGTGAAGTTCTAAAAATTATCAAGAACAAAGACCAAATTCGTAACTTTGGTGTTATTGCTCACGTTGACCATGGTAAAACTACAATGAGTGACAGCCTTTTGGCAAACTCTGGAATTATTGCACCATCTGCTGCTGGCAAAGCTTTGGCAATGGATTTTGACAAGGAAGAACAAGCAAGAGGAATTACAATTTATCAAGCTAACGTTACTTTACACTTTACAAAAAATGATAAAGAATATGTCATTAACATGATTGATACTCCTGGACACGTAGACTTTAGTGGAAGGGTTATTCGAAGTCTTAGAGCAATTGATGGGGCAGTTGTAGTATGTGATGCAGTTGAAGGTATAATGACTCAAACTGAAACTGTAACTAGAATGGCTCTGGAAGAACGTGTAAAACCAGTTTTGTTTATCAATAAAGTTGATAGACTAATCAAAGAACTAAGATTAACTCCTGAAAAAATGCAACAGCAATTAGCAGATGTTGTATCGAACTTTAACCAATTAATTGATACATACGCTGAACCTGAATACAAGGAAAAATGGAAAGTATCCATTCAGGATGCTAGTGTGACATTTGGTTCTGCAAAGGATAGGTGGGCAATTAACCTTGATTTGATGAAAGAGCGTGGAATTTCATTTAAAGATGTAATTGATGCATATGAAAATGAAAAAGTTGCTGAATTAGTTGAAAAAGCACCCCTAGCTGATGCTGTACTTGGAATGGTAGTAAAACATCATCCAGCACCCCATGAAGCAGTAAAGTATAGAATTCCACAAATTTGGAAGGGTGATTTAGATTCTGATGTTGGAAAAGCATTGCTTGCATGTAGCGATGAGGGCCCAACCATTATGATGATTGTAAACATGGTTTTAGATCCTGCAGCGGGACCTGTAGCGATTGGTAGATTATTTTCAGGCAAAGTCAAAGATGGCCAAACAATTAACATTATTGATGCAAAGAGAGAGGGACGTATACAATCTGTAAATTTCTTTATGGGCAACCAAAGAGAGCAAGTAGGAGAATTAGGAGCTGGAAACATTCCTGCATTACTTGGACTTACTGAAGCTAGAGCAGGAAATACTTTGTCTTCTGTTAAAGACATCCCAATGTTTGAAGGAGTACACTATGTTTCAGAACCTGTTGTTCAAATCGCAATAGAACCTAAACATCCTAAAGATTTACCTAAACTTGTTGAAATTCTCAAGCAACTAACAATTGAAGATCCTAATCTTATTGTAAAAATTGATGAGGAAAGTGGCGAAACGATTGTTGCAGGTATGGGAGTTTTACATCTTGATGTTGCTACACATAGAATCCAAGATGCAAAATGTGAAATTGTTACATCTGAACCTTTGATTAACTATAGAGAAACTGTAAAGGCTGGTTGCGAACCAATCATGGCAAAATCTCCAAATAGACACAATAAAATTTTCATGAAAGTAGAACCGCTAGAGCCTGAAATTGCACACATGTTAAGAACTGGTGAAATCAGTGACATGAAAGACAAGAAAGTGGTTGCAGAGCTATTGAAGAAAGCTGGATGGGACACTGATACAATTAAGAGAGTAATGAAATTTGATTCTCGAGGAAATGTTTTGATTAATGGAACAAAGGGTGTACAATTTGTACAAGAATCTACTGATTCAATTAATTCTGGATTTGAAGAAGTGATGAAAGAGGGACCTCTATGTAAAGAGCAGATGAGGGATTGCAAGTTTATCTTTACTCACTTTGTTCCTCACGAAGACACTGCACACAGAGGACTCTCTCAATTAGGTCCTGCTTCTCGTAGAGCATGTATGGGTGCATTGTTAACTGCAGGAACTGCAGTTTTAGAGCCAACTTTAGCTATTGAAGTTCGTGTACCAACTGATTTAGTTGGAAACGTAGCAACAGTTCTTTCTGGAAAGAGAGGTAAAGTACTTGACATGTCCCAAAAAGGTGCCTCCAGTATCATCACTGGTGAAATTCCAGCTTCTGAGACATTTACACTATCTGAAGAAATGAGAGGTCAGACGGCAGGACGTGCAACATGGAATACTTCGTTTAAGGAATGGACTGAAGTGCCAAAATCAATGTTAGGACCAGCAGTTGCTGATATTAGAAAGCGAAAAGGACTTGCACCAGAACCACCAAGTGTCAACGAATTTATCGACAAAGAGTAAAAGGATACGCACCCTCTTTGTGAGTAAAATTGTACTGTAACTAGAATTATGATATGAGGTTGTTTGTTGAATAGAATTTAAAACCAAAAATTCAGTAAAAATACAATGTGTGCTATTTGGTTTGTATTCGAAAAAAAAGATACAGACTACTTTGCAAATATCATCAATGATCTAAGTTCTAAATATAATGCTCATCCCTTCAAACCCCATATCACAGCTTATGGGTTAGTCAATATCGATCTTGATGAATTAGACAATATCGTCAGAAATAGTATTCAAGGTGAAAAACAGTTTATCATTGAAAAAAGCAGTGTGTCCTATTCTGATGTTTTTTGGAAGACGTTGTTTGTAGAATTTCATCCAAACAAACCATTGACAAGAATAAACAAAAAATTAACAGAATCTCTTGATTCTATTAGTAAATATGAGTTCATTCCACATGTGAGTTTGATTTACAAAAAAATGAACCCTGATGAGCAAGAAAAATTAGCATTTTCTATTTCCATCAAAAATAATTTCAAAGTAACAGGAATGTGGATTCAAAAATTTCATGAAGATATAGACAAATGGAGGATTGTTAAAAAGTATGAATTTATTCAATGAAAAAACCTCACAGTCAAAAATTATGTGGAATTACTAAAGATATGAAGTTAATTTTTTTGATATAAATAAATAATGAATTCGAAAAACAAAAAATACCTCATTTTGCCACGTTAATCAACTGCACAATTTTACTGTCATATTTTAAAAAATCTAGTTGGTTTACTGTGATTATATCATTATTGATTAAAAATGATAAAAAGTTTACAAATTCAATATCTGATATTTTTCCTTCATCCCATAACTCTATTACTTTTTTAACCCATAGAGGTATTTATTTTCAAACTGTTCAAATTTTTTTGTAAACATTTCATTTAGTGCATCTACTTTGGAGGTATACTCTGTTTTGATTTCTTTTTGCCTATCTAGAAATTCATGAAATGCATTTCTGAGCATTTGGTTGGTTTGTTCAACTGTCGATGTTGAGTCTGATTCACTTTTTTCATAGATCTCTTGTTTTTTCTCCTTAAACTGAATACTCGATTGTTTGAATTTTTCTTTAAATTCCTTTTCAAGATTCCATCTTTGCTCATCATAGATTCTTTTGAGTTGCAAATATTCTTCATCAGAGTCAGCCATTACAAATGAAATCAGCCCAATAAACAAAGTAACTGTCAATCCGAAAATCAGGAATGTATTTAGCAATAATATCAAATGGCATTTTTGCCATTAAAAGTAAAGCACATCTTTTAGGAATAAAAGATAAAAATATTCTATATTAAATAATATTCAATGAATTTCAACTGTGTTTTCACCTCTTGTAATTACAAACATAATGATATTGAAGAGGAAGAATTCTTGAAACATTTGAAAGAAGTACATCGTGATGAAATTCTCGAAATTTCAAATAAAGAGAATATGGAAATTGAAGCAGTTGAGATGATTACAGTATCAAATTCTAAAGTCTTCATAAATTCTTAGATTCTAAACTCATATACCAATAATCACATATTATCATATACTAAAACTCATTACAATCGGAGTAATGGGATTGGGCGTTTTCCTTGTAGTAATGATGATTATTTCTGGATTGAGATCTTGAATACATCTTCATGATAGTTTACTGGATTGATGTGGATTTTTTTAACTAAGAAAATTTTTACTCTCAAAAATATTACCAAAAAATTATTCATCTATAAAACATGCCGAATTATTGTAACTTGTTATTCTGAAGGTCTCCTTTTCAGCCTCTATACCTTCTCCTGTAAAAACATCAATGTGCTTGTTCTTTACTGATTCGCCAACATCATTGGCAGTAAAAATTATCTCATTCCATGGTTCAATAAGGGATGAAATGAATATTTTAGAGCCCAATTCATATGATAAAGGATCAATAGCAATGGTTCCAACTTTTAATGTATTCCCAAAATTATCCAAAGGAACTTCATTTAGATGAAATTCATTTGAATACCAACCTAAATAATTTCCATTATTTGTTTTCCCCCAACCTTCTCTCTTCACAGAATCTACAAAATCATAATCATATTCAAAGAACTGATCATCAATTTTAATTTCTATGGCATAACTAGAGTAATCTGATTCTACAGGTATGAAGTACCCTGTAACATACCATCCATCATTACAAGAATTTTCTTCGTATACAAAGTCGTTATGTAATATAGTCAATAAAAAATTTGATTTATAGTCATATTCCTTTTGTAGTACTAATGGTAAGATACTTTTTTCATTTAGAAATTTTACTGCATTAATTAATTCTGCATCCGAAATTTTCTTTTCTGCCCAAAAATCATAAACATCTAATATCCAATTTGGGATTTTTGACTCTTTTGCAAACGATTCTTCTATTCCAATTATTCCAATCAAAATCACTGCAATTATAATTCCTAGTTTCATTTTTTGGTTTTTCTTTGATTAAGAAGTGATGTTATTTTTTTTAATTCAGAAAGAATTAAAATCTGAATTTCTTTTTCATTTAATTTCAAAAGTTCTTGTGCTTGCTCGTCTGTAATTTCTAATTCTTCGTCTATTTCTGAGTAGACATCATTGGCATTTTCAGTCATTCTTTATCCTGAATTTTACTCTTATTGTCTTTTTCATTAAAGAGTAGGTCTGAATCTCCCTCTTTTTTCTTATATTTCTCATACTCTTCTTTTTGTCTAATCATCTTTTCTCGTATTTTATCTTCAAATGACGTCATTCTTTTCTCTCTAATTCTTGAATTCTCTCTTCTAGTTTTTTTACTTTGTTCCTTAATTCTATATTTTCATCTCTAAGCGAATCAATCTCTTTTTGATGCAATTCATTTAGGTCCATGGATTTTTTTAGAATTTCTCCAAACTTAAGCATATTGGACTGGGTCTATCTGTGGCAAAAAACATTTACTGACTTAAATTTGAAATAGTATTGATTATTTCCTGATTAGTTATTTCTTCATTCATATTCTTTGATTCTAATGGTTCTTTCATCCACATGAATGTTGGACTGTCAATCCATTTACCATCAAAAAATGTGAATTTATTTCCACATTTAATACAGTTCAGATCAATCTCTGGATTTGGAAATCTTTCTTCACAGTCTTTACAGATAAACAAATTTGACATTATCCTATAATCTACCCCTATCGCTTTGATCTCTTTTTGACATTGTGGACAAATATCATCTTTAAACATTTTATCTGGATGAACTGAGCCACAATCATAGTGCTCGATTAATCTCGTTTCAGAAAAATTTGAACTTGTGCATTTTGGACAAGAAAATATTGTTGATGTATTTACTGAATTGCAATTGGAACATAGTATTTCTCTAATTGGATTCATTTGCATAACATCTCCTTTTGATTTTAATTTTTGCAAATATGTCAAAACTTGTTTTGTTGGTAATCCGCAATTTTGTGAAATTCTAGTTATGGTTGTGCGATGAACTGCTTTCAAATGTTCTTTTATTCTATCTGATTCTGTTTCGACTCCAGACGTTTCATCAAGTTCAAATTCTTCTTTAATTGTACTGATCACCTCTTTCATATTTTCAAAACGTAATGGTTTTGGCATGTAATGTGAAATCCCTAATGAAAATAAACTTCGTACGGATTCTTCATGTCTGTCTTTTGATGTCTCTAGAATAATTTTTGTTATTGGCATTTTTGATAATATGTTTGGAATAATTTCAGCTGCACTCATGTCCGGCAAATGATATCCTACAAATACAATGGGTGTGATTTCAATTTCCACTAATTCATTAAATTTTTGAATTCCCTCTTGACCCGTTTCTGATTCGATAATTTTTGTGAATCCAATTTTTTTAATATATTGAGATAGCATAATTCGTACAGCTTTACTATCCTCTATGACCAAAATAGTTGAATTGTAAAATCCCATGATCTCCATGAGTTTTTGGGATAATATTCAGATGTTTGAATGGCTTGAACGCACAAAAATAATCTAAATTACTGTGGAATATTGATGATTTCTCATCAATTCCCACATGTGTTAGGTGATCTGTCTCTCAAAATTTGTATTTAATATCGATGGATAATTCCTCTGTGGAAAATCTAGACCGATATTGATTAATAGATGACCTGTATATTATAGGTCGACCTAAATAAAATGAGTCATTATGAGCCTAATCTGAAAACATATGAGCGTGAAAGGATAGTTCTTGAAACTATTAGAAAACACCCTGATTTGCATCATAATGCCTTGATGAAGTTAATTGTTCCAGAATATATGGCAAAAACAACATTTGAAAAAACACGCAATTTACTGATTGATAAAGAAATCATTGTTGTCATTACAAAAGCAAATAGGAAATTTTATGCCCCGTCAAATAACTATGAGACAAAATCTCAGCACTATGTTGAACGAAACACTACAAACTGTTTTCATGATATAAAATCACAGATTAATAGACTGGATACGGATTATTCACATAAAGATATTGATGAGAAAATAAACCTCGCTAATCTACTCCTTAGAAATCTGCTTCAAACTGATAATGGTTTTACGATATTGGATGCTGTTAAAAATCCAAAGAAGACATTGTATAAAGATGAGCATTTGGAGATTCAGCAATTAATCCATAAGATTTTTGAAATAATCCGAAATGATTCTCATTCTCAGATAATATTTCCAGCTATTGTCAGTTATTTGGGGTTTATGCTGCCTCAAAATCTATTGAATAAATAGAATCCTATCTAGTTATTTATTCGGGGTAATCTTTAGATCACTATGGGATTGTTATATACAAAATTCTATCTTGATTTTGATGAAAATGACTGGAAACAAATCTCTAACAATCCAATAGTGTTTCAAACCCTAAAAGACAATGTTGGCATAGATATTGAAGATTCATCACACAAGTTATACAAATTGAATTTTAAAAAAGGTGGAAAACTGCATATGTTTAGAGTTACTGGAAGATTCCGTATTACTTGGGATGATGAAGACGTTTTCTAGTTGAATCAAATAATAATGGGATTTTTAAAATAATCATATGACTCTAGAGGAGCAAGTAAATATGGTCATAGATGACTTTGAGAATACGACATCCACACAAATTCTTGAAATTCTAGAAAAAATAATGCCTGAATTTAAAAGCAATTTGACATCTGAATATCTTCAGGGAAAAATACAAAAAATAATAGACTTGGATAATGAATCTGAAAAAAAGAAACAGTGTAAGGCATTAAGACCATACTTGGATTGGTATTTGCAAGGATTGTAATATTATTCTGAAAATAGTTTTATTTTTCGTAATGCCATTTTTATGGTATTTAGATCGTCTCTTGCTTCAACCATATTGCCTATGAGTTTTACAAAATATTCGTGACCCGTATCCTGTGCTTTCTTTATGTCTGCATCATAACAGGATAATGCTTTCTCAATAAATGGAATATCTTCTTCTAATTTCTTTATTGAATCAATATCTGATAGACTGTTTTGAATTTTTAGTATTGTTTTGTCAATTACGGGAATTGTTTTTACAGCTTGCTGATTTAGAACTGATGAAAACATTGCTGCAGAATCTTTTAGCTCTGGACTTTTTCCTATAGTTTTTAGTCTGTTTCTATAATGCTTCAATGCTTTGATGATTATTTCGTAACCGCCTTCATCCTTCAAATAGATTGATCCGAGCCAAAATTTTTCTGACATTTCTTAATTATCTAAATTTTGAATATATAATTTAGTTTTGTACTACTCTATCTTGAATGTGTTTTGATAAGAAGGTGTTATTCGTTGATGATTAAACGTCATAATTTTCTTGTATAGGTTGCTGACTTTTACTAATCAAGTTAAGCAAAATCCCTGCCAAAGTCACGCCCATTCCTGCAAGACCAATAAATGTTCCAATATTTTTAATCAATCTCAAATTGTAATCTGTTTGACCTAGTTCTATAGAGTAAAACATTACAAGACCAGATACAAACATGACTGATCCTATGATTATTATCGGAAACCCTGTTTTCATACCCCAGGTATTATGTTCTAATTAATAAACGAGAATATTTAGAATGATAATTTTTCCAATGTAATCCTATATCTGGAATTAATTTAGATTCTAGTAGTGATTCAAAGCACCTAAAATTCATGTATGTGTAAATTTTTTTTAAACAGTAATCTTTACCAAATTATATCAAAAATAATCAAAAAGGACTGAAAATTGAACCAATTAAGCTTAACAGAAACCATTGAAAGAATAGAATCGCTAATTGATTCTGGTAATGGTGATGCCGGTAGACTGTACCATATTTTAGAATATGTAAAAAATAGAGAACCTCTTTATCACTCTGATCAAGTCTATCTAGAAAACAAACTAAATTCATCATTTTCTCTTGAAGATGATTCTAACAATGAGGAAAATGATTTACTGTATAAAATTAAAGAACTAATAGAATCTGGAAATGGAGATCCTGGAAGATTACAACACATACATGATACAATTCTAAATGATAGATATCTGTATCAATCTGACATTCGATACTTGGAATCTAAACTTCATTCATCTGTCAAATTACAAAATATGTCTAAAGAATTAACTCAAACATCCAACTCCTCATCAACTGTTAATGAAATACATGAAAACCAGGAATCAAAACATAATCTTCGTGGAAGTATGCCAAAAGGATGGAATTCAAATGATACATCAAAAGAACTTGTAGAAATTAGTAAGGATATTAAAAATGAAGAGCACAAAATAGAACAACAGGAAAAAATATCTGACGAACTTAGTCATCAGCGAACAAAATTGACACAACTAATTAATCATAGAAAAGAATACGATCAAAAAATAACTCAAGAAAAATCATCTCTGGAATTACAAATTAAAGAAGAGAGGGAAAGGATTGAATCTCAAACAAAACTCTCTGAAGAAATTATTGCCCAAAAAGAAGAATTAATCAAAGTAAAAAAAGAAAGAGAAAAAATTCTTAAAGAAATTGATTCTGAAAAAAATAAAATCACAAACGAACTTACCAAACAAAAAAAGCAATTGGTACAAGCTCAATTAGAGCAGGAAGATATTGAAAAACAGGTTAAAACTGAGCAAAAATTGTTGGCTAAAATGGTTGAAGAGCAAAAATTACGCCTAGGAGAACAGGCAAAAATTGCTTACGAGATCAAATTGAAACAAGATGAATTAGAAAAAAGTAAAAATGAATATGATGAAATTCTCTCTCAAGTAAATGAAGAAAAAGCAAAATTTGAGGAATCTGAGAAATTAAAAAAATTAATTAAAAAACAAGAAGAAGAATTAATCAAAGCAAAAGAAGATAGATTAGAATCAATCAATCAAATTTCTAAAGAAAAACAAATGATTACAAAAAAGACTCAGCAAGAAAAAGCAAAATTAAAATCTCAAATTAAATTGACTGCTCAAATTAAAAAAGAAGAAAAGATTTATGATTCACTCAAAAAGAAACATGAAAAAATTGACCGCCAAATTCAGAATAAAAATAAAAAATTAAAAAAACAACAAGAAAAAATAAAAAAACAAATAGACGCTAAAAGCAAAAAATTAAAATCACTTGAAAAAAAACCAAAATCCGATAAACCAAAAAATAAGAAATCTTTACCAAAAAAAATCAAGCAAGAGAAAAAATAATTATTTTAGTTTGATCGTAATTTCTTCACCATTACCAATTTCTGATGTGATAGTTATCAAATCAGGATTTGCCTTCAAATAATTTGAAAATTTCTTCATCTCTTCTCTATATTTTTCTGGATACAACATATTGTCTGTAACTATTACTCCTTGCAATGAGACCATTGGTAAAATTAAATCAAAGTATTCTATGATGCTTTCCTTATCTGCATCAATTAAAACAAAATCAAAAAAATTCTTGTATTTTTCTTGTCTACTTAACTCCTTTAGGATGTTCATTGCATTGCCTGTTTTGATAAATATTGAATCATTGACCTCCGCTTTTTGAAAATTTGCTTTTGCTCGCCTAATTTTGGATGGGTTTTGCTCAATTGATATGATATTACCTGATTGTTCAGCAATTGCTTCTGCACACCAAATGGTTGAATATCCTACTGACGTGCCTACCTCGAGCATATTTTTTGCCTTTTTTAGGCGTAAAATCATGTTTAGCAATTCGCCTGTTTCTTTAGTTATTGTCAGCATCCTGTCCTCCGGTGGGATATTTACTTTCCTAGATTTTTCAAGGGATGACTGCGCTTCTAATTCTTCGAGAACCTTTACGATTGATTCTTTCATAAATTAGCATACTCTCAAATGAATTTAACTATAATTCCACGCTTTTTATTTCTAAAACGTTTTGATAGCTTATATTTACCAAAAATATTTTTCAAACACATGGCATCAGCAAAAAAAATTGATCTTTTAGACATTGTTCAAAAAATCTTAAACTTGGATCCTAAAATGAGATTTGCGGCTATAATTGATCCAAAGGGTAACATTCGTGAAGCAATTATGAAAACGGGAAAAACCAACTTGAAAAATCAAAAAGAAGAAGAGCATTTCTGTCAGCAGGTTGCTCAAAGAAGATCAATGAGAAAAGAATTTGATCGCTCACTTGGAAAAGTTAGATATGTGCATGTGGAACGAGAAAGAGTTTCTCAAATGGTTATTTACACTAAAAGAAATATTGTATATTTTACTATGGAGCCTGAAATGCCAATTGATACTAAAATTAGATTGATTACCCGCATTAAGAAAATAACTGCTGACCTTTAGTCTTTATTTCATCTCTAATTCTTAATCTCATGATATTTCACAAATATCTTGGCGATTCTAAAATGTTTGAATATGACAAACATTTTCGAGAGTGTCAACAACTAAACAAACCTTTCATAAAGGCAAGGATGAACCCCAATAATGAAAATTATCATGTTGAAATTGATTTGATTACTTGTAATTACAATCTGACAAAAGAAGAACAAGAAGAAATTATAAAACTATTCCGGGAGGAGATAATTTTTACTAAATCTTCACTTGATACAAAAAAATTTAGTATGGATGAGGAATTGGCATGGTTTGATGGAATCCCTTCTGAGCACGTTGAAAATTTTTGTAATAATCTATATGACTTGACACAAAAATATCATGTTTAAAATCTAATCAGATTTTTTAAAATTTTATCCACAACTTGAACTTCTTTTCTTCTTTCTTTTATGATGGTCTCATTCCATTTTTTTGCAAATTCTGATTGTTTGTCTAGTTTTTCTAATTCTTCAATGTATTTTACCAAGTGAATTTTGTAGTCTTGAAGCAAGTCCAAGTGTTTATTGTGGTTTTTTTCAGTTGGTGTGGCCATCCCATTCCTCTTCTTTTATCTCTGGAAACATGTCTTTTATTCGCTTTCTGTCTTTTTCCATTGCATCAATTCTATTTTCTAGATGATCTTTAATGGCCTGCTCACTTTCCTCTTCTTTCTCTTTTTGAATATTTGAAATGATTTGGGATAATGATTTGTAATAAGCAATATGGTCAATTTTGGATCTTTTTGATTTGTCATCTTTTTTTACATCCATAAGAAATTGATAATTTGTTTTAAAATAAGTATTTGATGATTTACTTTATGTTTACACTAATATTGAATTTGAACTATACAAAATCATGAAAATTTTGGTTGATGAAAATTTAGATGGTATGGATGAGCGACTGAAAAAATTAGGTTATGATGCTCAAAGCGTACGAAAGCTTCAGTTAGAAGGTAAAAAACTAGGATCTGACTATTCTATAATTAATTATGCTCGTGAAAATGACATGATCATAGTAACCAAAGATACTGAATTTCGTAAGGCAAGTGAGGAAAATAACTTCCCCCTAATTCTTCTGGATGATGAAGAAATTCTTAAAGTAATTATAGAAAAACTAAAAAATTTTAATTAACATTGTTTGAATCCATTTGTGATATTCTTAAATTTGCAAGTATTTCATTTAAGAAATCCTCCTCTGGCTGATGTGCAATATCTTCCATGATAATTTCCCAGCAATCCTCAATTTTTCTATTAATCTGTGAAAACATTTTGTCTTTTTTAAATGCTGGATAATATGATAATAACTTCATTATCCCATCTGTTGATTGGACGATGTGTATCAAGTGAATGGTAGCTCTTAATCTTTCATGAAATGAGAATTTCTCTTCGCTACTTAATTTACTATAATTTTTTATTTCTTCATAGACCGTTTCAATTTCTTTGTGTAAATTTTTGAGTTGATTGTTTACTGATTCGTATAAATTTATCAATTCATATTCTATGTGCGACCTGCTTAGGACTTTCTTTTCAATCTCCCCTGATTCTACTAATGAACTGATTTCTCTATAAACTGTTTTTTCGTTTCCCATTTTTTTAATTACTCTTTTGGCCAGCTCAGTACCTCTGATTTTTCCATTTTCATTAAGAATTCGAATAATTTCAGTTCTGATAATCTGTGAATTTTTATCCATGATTTCTCCCTGAATTATTTTTGATATTTCCTCAGTACTGCTTTTTCACCATTTTCATTAATCTCTTTTACTAGTAATTCTAAAATTTCTATTCCTTTTTTGATTGGCTCTTTGTTGATATTTTTTAAACCCAAGTTTTTTTTGAGCACGTTTTTTTCATTATTAATAAAGCTCAACAAACTCACATTTTCTCCCATATTGAGATTTATGAAAAAATCAACATATTCTGTGGGTGACTTTATGCCCATGTTCTCTAATTTTGTGTCTTCTATTTGTTTGAACCCAGATAAACTAAGTTTATTTAGAATTTTTAGATTATTCATGCATGGATAGTTGTGATGGACGTGTTCGCGCATACAAAAATGGTAAAACATTTGATGAATGCAAAAAGATCGCAGAATCAATGAATCCTAACTTTAAAAAATTCATTGAGGAAAATGGAAAGGTTTTGTGGACTGAAATTTTAGAACAGGTAGATCATGATGAATTATTGTATAAACTTACACTAAAGTATCTTCGACGTGATGGCTATGATATTGGGAATCATAAAATCCCTGAAGTTAAAAAATTCACTTAGTATCTATTTTACAACTGCCATCTGAATTCCTTAATTTTTTTGCCATTACATATGGTGTTATTATTAAAACTGGAATTGAGATTGCAATGAAAAATGTCTGCATTTGAGCCAATGCAATTGATAGTGCAATTCCACTTGCAGTTCCAATAAAAATTGACAAAAATGTTCCTGCACATGTTGGACATGCAATGAATAATCCTGTTGCAGCCCCTATGGTGCTAATCCCTCTCCCCTTTTTTGATATGCTGTATGCACTAACAGCAATTGCAGCATTTAATCCTACTAGGTATGAGACAGTAATTTGTAATACTAAATTAATTGGAATGATTTGTAATCCTACATGTTCTGTTAGATACACGATGATTTTTGGCATGTAACCTGGCCCGTCACAGCATGGGGCAATAAACCCTGATGGGATTGTTGCACCATAATGAATTGCAAAATTTACTTCTGGTTGATACACCAAAGTCCCTGATATTAGTGAGAAAAATATTCCATATCCTATGAATGTGACAACAAAAATTTTACGTGATTTTGAATTCCATACTGTTAATGCAATTATTGTTGATAGATCTTTTTGTTTTCCAGCAACCTTACCTTTACAATACCGATACAATCCAATGGCAATTGTTCCAAATGATGCAACTAAAGTAATGTAAAACCCATAAGCTATTCTTTGAATTGAATCAATTGCGGCTGGAGTCAGTAATTCAGGATCTTGATATCTCGAATAGAGCAAAAACAGTATTGAAATTGTAACAAATCCTACTATGATTAACTTTTTACCTTTACTAACAATTTTTTCAAACTCTGCCTCCATAATCTCTACTTCTGTTTAATGAAATTAAATTCTATCCAATCTGATACTGGTTCTTAATTGATCTGGTATTGTATTGGTATGACTTAAAATCAAATTTTATGGTCAAAAATATTTTTTTAACTAAGTTTAGGCACAAATATGTAGATTATTGCAATTATTTCTAATCTGCCAAATATCATTAAAAATCCTAAGACGATTTTTGTTGCAGGATCTGTCTCCAAATCAATAACTCCTGCGGATAACCCTCCTGTAGTAATAACTCCTGCAGCTTCAAAGAATCCATCTTGAAATGAAACCTGCTCGGTTTCAGCAAGATGCAGTCCTGCAATTGCAGAAATTATTGGGAATAATGCTAATATAATTAAAGTTGAAATGATTTCTTTTTTTGTCTCCATTGATAATCCTGATCTTTTTGCTTTACTTAGAAAAGATCCAATGTGTCTCAAATGCATTAGTCTGAAAATCTTTAGACCTCCAGCTGTTGAAAATCCACATCCTCCAATTATCATTAAAATTATTAGAATTGCATGTGCCCCTCCACTTAAACCTGCAAGACTACTCATCTGCAATCCAGCTGTTGTACTTGCCGATACTGAATAAAAAGCGCTTTGTAATGGATCCAATCCACTAATTGATATGAATAATACTGTTGCACTACCTAATATTGCAAAATATGTCAATACCTCTTTTCCTAATTTTGGAGACAAGAATTTCTTTCTTACAAATGCATAGTGGAATGTAAATGGCAATGCTCCTAAAATCATTCCGCCCATCAATATCAAATGTTCTTGCCATACCAAATCATGTAGTATTGTAGATGTTGGAACGAATCCACCTGTTGCAAGGGTACTCATTGCTAATGCGAAATTGTCTATGATGTTATTTTCCCCAAAAACATACAATAAAGATGCAACAATGACAATGTAAATAGAAAATATGATTGTAATTGTTAGGAATAACTCTTTCATGTGTAATGTTCTGCCTGAAATAAAACCGCGCATTGATTGCAATTTTGACTCTGGATAAAATGCTGTAATTACCAAATAGATGAAACTCATTCCACCTACTAATTGTGTATAACTACGAAAAAACGTAAAACTCTGAGAGAGATTTTCTGGTTCTTGAAATAATGAGATTCCTCCAGTTGTAAATCCCGCAGCACTTGAAAAGAAGGCATTTGAAAATGCCTCGATACCTGTTTCATCACTTGGCAGCACATACAGATATGGGACTGTGCCAAATAGGGTTAGTAAAAATAAACTAGAAAATACTAGAATTGATGCTTGCTGAAGATTAAGACTTGATTTTTCCCCATAAGAGTTTAGAAAGAATCCTGTTACAAGTAATAGAACTGTTGTGAGATAAATTCCAGTAGCAATAACTGTATCTTCTAATATTGTTGCAAGAATAGCTGGAACCAGTAACAGTACTCCTGCAAACTGTAATACGAATCCCAAATTACCAAGAATAGCTTTTACAGGAGGGCTCAAAAGACGAGGTGGTGTACCTGTTGCATCCCGAATCACATTTGCAATTGTTGCTTGAAAAATCATTCCAATTACAAAATTTTTCTTTGATATTACTGGTAATTTTCTAATTCCATTATCTCGCATAATATGCAATGCGTCTTGCAGCGTTGATTTCTCATTAATTGTAATTAGTGGGGTTGTCATGATGTCTTTTAGTCTAGTTGCTTCTGCGTAAACTGTGACATCACTTACTTTTCTTAGAATGTCATCATCTGTAACGATTCCAACTGGAAGTTTATCTGCATCCGTAACAACGATGTCGTCAGTTTCATAGTGACGCAACATTCTAGCTGCCTCTCTGGTTTCAGTTTCCATACTCAATATCAAAACATCTTTGTCCATGTATTTTGTAACTGATTTACTCAGAACATATGATACTGCTCGCTCTGGATTTTCAGACATTAAGCTACCCACTGCTGTTGATTTTAAATAATTTGGGGTTACGCGTAGCCTCTGATCGAATAAAAATAGTTCACAAATTATCTCTTCAATTTTTGATCTGAAAAATTTGCTATCTTTATAAGCTTTAAACCGATAGTTTATGCGTAATATCATGGAAATTGATCAAGCACAAGAACCTGATTACGAATCTGTAAAAATTGATTATGTTGGATTTGTGGATCCGTATGCTGTAGAGGGAATGGTTGTCCTAAAAGCTGATAGTGGAAAAGAATTTCACATGAGAGCTTTTTCAGGTGAGGTTGCTAGACATATCTCCAGTTTTGGTGACACTGATGGGGAGTCTGCACCATCAATTTACAAAATGATAGAGGAGATTTGTGAAGAAAATGAATTGGTTTTAGTCAAAGTAAAAATCTATGAAAGCGGGGAGGTCTTACGTGCAAATTTGTATTTTACAGGCAAAAAAGATCTTGTATTGCGAAATTATCGAGCCTCAGATGCCATGGCTCTGGGGGCATTTTACAATATCCCTATTCTTGTTAGAAAAAATCTCCTAAAAGAAAGCATGGAGGCATAAATTTTGAAATTATTGTTGATTAGAATAGTTTTTTTCATAGTGTCTTTGTAGAATTATGTGAATGAGCAAGAACAGTTAATGGATAATTTACTTAATGTAGATCTTGAAATTATTGATGTTGTAAGAGAACTTAGTCAAACCAAATGGGATTCTGATTCATTAAAATCCCAAGTTGGAGATTTACTCAAAATTCGAGATGAAATGGTGCAAAAACTAATGTCTTCCAAAGGTGATGAAAATCAATGTGATTGTGGACATGATCATTCTCATGAATAGTTAAATCTCTTCAAAAAAATTCTCTGGGAACATTTTCTTTATTTTTGACATCTCTAATTGGTAATTTTTAATTTTTTGATCTATTTCAATGACTTCGTTTTGTAAAGAGTTTTCTTTTCTTTTTTTCAAAACTTTGATTTGATTAGACAGTGTTTTGTACATTATAGAATACTCTGGATATTTTTCAGGCAGCTCTCCCAATAGCTAGATTAAATATACATCCTATTAATACTGGTTATGAAATTTTTGCTTCTTTCATTTTTTCTTATGATGATTGGTGTGAGCACAGCATTTGCAGATCCAGTTAACACTGAAGTATCTTCTGAAATTAAAACCCATTTTGTCGATGAGCAAATCATGATCGTGGCCGATATTTCAAACAATCAGGACATCCAACAAAATTTTGCATACATTACCCAAGTAAGTAATGAGAATAATGTTGTGATATCATTATCTTGGCTAACTGGTTCTTTGTCTCCTAACCAATCTTTTTCTCCTGCACAATCATGGATTCCAAAGGAAACTGGCATATATCATATCCAAGTCTTTGTTTGGGAAAGTATTGATATTCCCTCAGCACTATCTCCACCATTATCTATGACTGTGGATGTTATTGATATGCAATCTTGATTATATTTCTAAAAATGCTTCATAATTCGGCAAACTCATCATCTATCAGTATAGCTTAGTTTGTTGATTAATCATCAGCATTTTCTCTGATGTTCTCTATCGTATAATATTATGCACTGAATAATCAGAACCTTTTTGATGTAATTCCATGTGTTAATCTTATGGTCAATTTTGAAAAAATATACCAAAATGTAGCATCACAAGTTATTCAAAGATGTCATGGAGCAATAAAAATTACCAAACATGGAAAAATCATCGAAGTTTATGATACTAAACGTCATATCTGGAGTCATGGTTTGGCCGGTCTTATAATTAAGGAAGAATGTAGAAATGCAAATCTCAAGGAATGGGAATTTGCAAATGTCAGAAATTATGTTATTCGGGAATTGCTTGGAAAATACAAAAACTAGTATCCTACCTTTCTAATCAAATGTGGCTCTTTTAGCATAATTATATCATCTTTAGTTGAAGATAATTCCACTTTTTTCAAATTGTGGTTTGTTATTACAATCAATGTCTCGCATCTTGTACACAAGATAGTTTTTCCATTTGATCTTTCTTCTCTTACTATGTTCTTCTCTAATCTGTCTTCTTTTTGGCATGTAAGACAAAGTCTTGGTTCATTTAAAATACTGACTATCTCTTTTATGAAAATAGTTTTCCCCATACTGTGTTGATCATAAATGACCACTAAAGAGTTTGTATTGTTAATTGGCATCAGCAATTCCATTTTGAATGTCAAACCGCTTTAATCATTCAAAATTAGAACGAATGGTATTCAGTATATTTCCAATCTAACCAATTAACAAAGTTGTAAAGTCTTTACTGAAAATATATTTTTGTACTTTTTAAAGACCTTTTTTTAAAATTTCATTCACTGCTTTTGAATAACTATATGATGCAGCCTGTTCTTTGATCTTTCGTGCTTGAATCGTACGGATTTTTTTATCTAGATCATCTGGTATCATAATTGTAACTCTTTTTCCCATGATCATATTTCTCAATTACCGTATTTTAGGGACATTTCAAATTACTAATAGTGCCAACTCTATTCATCAAATTTGATTGCTAATGCCTAACTAAAATTTATAATTATTTGTTATTTTTATTCAAAATAATCATACTAAATGTTAAATAGTTATTTGTCTTATACTAATTGATGTCGTTAGTTGAAAAATCTGGCGATTAGATTGCGCTGCCCCGCAGAACGAATAAAGGCAATCAAGCGTTTAGACGTTTGACCACGAGAGGGAATCTCTCATAGTTCTGCAGTTAGGGGTTTGCGCCTTTAATTTTTCTTTGTGGAACTTTCTATAATGAATTAACTGCTAGAATTTTGTAATTGACAATCTTAATTTAAGAAATAAAAAATCTATGTGACTATTTCATCTAGACGGCCTTCCTCTTGGGCTCGTTTTATCTCCATGGCAATTCTTCTTCCCACTCCAAATGTTGTACCATATTGATATTTTGTATATGGACTAGTTGTGGCAACTATTGGATTTCCTGGAACTCTTAATGAAACATCGTATACTATCAATTCCAAATCTTTTGTAATTACACTTTGAAGTGAAAATGGTCCGATAATTCCAGGTGCATATTCTCTTTTTACAGCTGCTACAAATTTGTCTCCCATCTTTATGACTTTTTCAAGAAGGGATTCTCTGATGCTTGCTGGGGTGTGGCCAACTTCAATATTTTGTAAATCCACATCAATGTCTAGTTGCTGCTTTGCTGGTAATGCATTATAATCATGAATGTTTGTTTGTAATCTTCGCTCAATTCCAATAAAATCTACCTGGTCTGAAATTGGTGTGTGGAAGAAATTAAAATTCATGTATGTTCCAATTGCCAATTCCTCAATACTTGATTTTTCAAGATCCTTTCTTGAGATTACACCTTGCTTGATTTTTGATTCTGATTTTTCTACAAAATCTTTGTATGATGAAACTGTGAAGAATGCTCTTTCTAGAGGCCTATTTTTTTCTTGAACTTTAACTATACATGGCTTGTTAATTTTTTTGGGGTCCTTGAATAATTTGGGGTATTTTATTCTGGCTTTTTCTAGCAAGTAATACTGTCCTTTTTTTGCAGTCCTTTCCTCTGCTTGGAACAATTTCCTATTTCCAAAAATAGGAACTTTGAATGAATTTTCAATTGTTTTGTAACCTAGATAAACTGTGAGTGATCTGTGTGGAACAATAATTGTATTTGAATCTCGTAATATTTTCTGATTTTTTGCAGAAGCCATATCTTTGAATTTGTCTAAAACAATAACCTCATCTGCAATCCTGTTAAATCTTTGATAAGGCCCTTCCCTTCCCTTTTGGCAGAAAACTTTGGTTTGAAAATCCTCATCTTTTGCACCATCCATAATTTCTAATGCTGAATGACTTCCTAGAACTCCAATTTTGACATCTGAGTAGTCATTAACTATTTTTTTAATCTCAGAACTTTTAATCACATTATGCCTAGATATGGGGAGCTAATATAGCTAATTTTCAAGATCGGCCAAAATCACAAGATTTTTCCCTTCACTGATACTATTTTAGATATGCTATATCATTTTGAACTCCAAATGGCTGGAGTAATTTTACTCACAGCCATGACTGTTGGTGGAATTTCATTATGGATAAAGCGTCGAAAAATGAAACAAGAATCAGAACTTGAAGAATCTGAAAACACCCAAAACATCTAGTGCCAATAATTCCTTCTTATCTATTAGATAAAATACTACACATCCGTAGAACAGTTATTGAAATTAGTTATTGGAATTACTGGTAGTACTGGTGTCCTCTATGGAATTAGGATGTTAGAAACCCTCAAGAAATTAGATATTGAATCGCATTTGATAATGTCTGAGTGGGCCCAAAAATGCATCTCTATGGAGACTGACTATACAATTGATTATGTAAAATCTCTTGCATCAACTATTTCTGATGAAAAAAATATGGCATCAAGTGTTTCTAGTGGAACACATAGAATTGATGGCATGATTATTGCTCCTTGCAGTATGAAGACATTGGCAGCAATTGCCAATGGCTATGATGACACATTAATTGCAAGGGCTGCCGGTGTCACGATAAAAGAGTCTAGAAAATTAATTTTAATGGTGAGGGAGACTCCATTATCTGCAATCCATTTAGAAAATATGTTAAAGCTTTCTAGATTGGGAATTGTGATTTTGCCTCCAGTAACTGAATTTTATACAAAACCCAAATCCATTGATGATATTGTAAATCATGGAGTTGGAAAATGTTTGGACCAATTTGACATAGAGCACAATTTATACCCTCGATGGGGTACCTTCTAAATCACTATTGCCAAAATTTTCTTTAGAACGAATTATTGACGCAAAAAGGGAATCCGTCTTTAAAATTTTTTCCGAGTACGAGAACTATCCAAAATTTTTCCCAAAACATTTCCCGTCAATTCGAGTTCGCTCTGTTCGAAATAATGTTTCAGTTGTAGAAGAATATTTGCGACTTGGTGATAAGGAATTTCTTATCATGGCAAAACATGTATCGGACTCTCCTGTATCTCATGAGGTTTTTGTTATTGGAGGGGATGCAAAGGGAAGTATCTTTAAGGAAAAATTCCTTGAACTTGAAACTGGGACCAAAGTTATGGTTGAAGTTGACTTTAAAATTAAAGGAAAACTAAAGATTTCAAGCTTATTTGGAAAAAATATCTTCGAGAATGACTATGCTAAAATTTTAGATGATTTTGTAAAAATTGCAGAAAATTAATCTGATTTAATTTCTTTATCTTTGGAGGCTTTGCTTACTCCCTCTTTGAATTCTTTTAGATCTTTATCTGCCTCGATCTTTCCTTTTTCAAATTCTCCCTTTGCTTTACCAAAAGTCTTTGCAAGTTCTGGGATCTTCTTTGCACCAAAAATGAACACTACTGCGATAATTATGATAAAAATCCACTCTTGCCCTGCAATGAAATTTGATAACTCCATCCCTAACATTGTAATATTATTTGATTAAATTTGGATTTAAGTGTTCAACTTTTTGCGCTCTTTACGCTCAATCACTGCCATGCCTATGCCATAAAGTGCAATCATTGGGCCCGCAATAAACCACATTGTAACACCGCTGCCATCTGGTGTGATGATTGCTCCAAAGATCACAATTATGACAATTGCATATCTGATATTTTTTCTCCAAAAATTAGAATCAACTATACCTGAAACAGAAATTGCATACATTACAAGTGGAAGCTGAAATGAAAAACCAAATGCCAGTAAAAATTGTAGAACAAATGTGACAAATTCTATAACGTTGAGAAAAGTTACAAGACCTGCCGATTCACCATATCTGTACAAAAAATCCAAAATATATGGAATTACTAAATTATATGAAAAGATACACCCTGCAACGAATAATCCTAAAGCAGGAAGTGTGATATTTCTACTAACATGAATTTCGTTTTCTTTTAATGCTGGTTTGATAAAACCTACCAATTCTTTTACAATTACTGGCATTCCTACTACGATTCCTACCAGTGCTGCAATGTACACTTGTGCAAAGAAAGCTTGTCCGGGGGCTGTCTGAATTAACTGGACGTCTTCTGGGACAAGATTAGTTTTCATATGATTTGTAATTTGAGCTGCAATGTTGTTTAGCGGTTCAGGCAAAGGATAGTAGATAGTAACCCCTGCTATTTCGATGGGCTCTGCATGAAAAGTCAAAATGAACGCAGTGATTATGCCGATAATTAATACAATGCGAAGTAATCTTTTTCTTAACTCTTCTAGGTGCTGATTTATGCCATCCAATTCAGACATTGGATAACTTTGCATTCTAAACTATATCAATTAAGTGGGGATTGGCAATAACTTTGCTTCAGGTAGTCCTGCCTCTTTGAGTTGCTCTGCAGTAATGCCTTCAAATTCCAAAGAAATAATGGCTTTGGTATTAAATTTAGATTCCATCTCTATTGCCAAATCGCTGATATCTTTAGCAGAATAGATTTCTTTTGAATCTTTGAGGAAAATTCTGTCTCCTTTTTCCATTTCTTTCCCATTGAATTTTCCTTGAAGAAAACTGGTGATGGATGGCAACTCTTTTCTGTCTATGTTGTTGTGAAAATAACAAATTCCTTTAACTGATTCATAGTCATATGCAGTACCATTTCTATACATGAAAACACCGATAAAGATAGCCTCATCTTCAGGCTCTCTTACACATTTAATCTCCCAATTTAACAAATTACTTTCATCATAAGAATAACCTCCCAACTCTTCTGAGGTGATCTTCCAATATCTCATTCTGCCTTTTGCCATTATGCATTATTGTAAATTATGCTGATATAAATTCCAATACAGTAAACTGGCAAAATCTTAGTTGTTTTTATAGGTGATTCGGGGATTATTCGCGTGAGCAACAGAATCACCGTTGTAATGGATCCCTCCAATATAGAAAAACTTCGAAACATTCAAGCAAAGATGATTAAGAACACGTCATCTTCAGTAAGTTTTTCACACGTACTTAATTTGGTTGTAACTGAAGGACTCAAGAAATACAAAACATAATTTAAAAAAATGATTATTAGCATGGATTGACTCTTTATATGAATATGGGATCTCAGAAAAAAAATCCTCTATATCCAATTTCAGTTGATGATTACCCAAAACTTTTTGATTATGTTTTAACTGCTGATGGTTTGATCTATTTTCACACTTTGAAAAGAAATTACATTATGGGAAAAGATTTGACTCTGGATGAATTCAATAAACTAAGATTGCTGTATGTATATTATGCAACAGCAAACAGAAATCCTAAAGAAGTTCATTCATGGCAAGACGTTTGCATTACACTAGATGAAAAAGGAATCATTGAAAAAGACATGTATCAATCAAAAGAGGATTTAAAAAATAAATCATTAATTGTAACTAACCCCCAATATCAGTCAGGACTCTACCGAAAATACACTGAATATGTTAAAGAAAATCTTGATTCAAAGTAACCGATTCTGGGCTGGTTATATCTGCAACAATACACGTCCTCAGAACCGGATACCTGACAAATATCTAAAAATAAGTATAAAAGCATAAATTTTTTCGGAAGATAGATTAACCTCAAATTTATTTTCCAAATTATTAATGGCAATTTTTAATGTTCATGTAACTATTGAAAATAAACCTGGGATAAGTGATCCTGAAGGAGATACAATTCTTAATGATTTGGTTCTCAAAGGACCCCAAAAATCTGTATCCAAAATAAAAACAGCAAAAATGTTGAAATTCACCATTGAGGAAAATGATAAAAAATCTGCTCAATCCAAGGTGAAAGCAATTTGTGATGAACTGCGGATTTACAATCCCATGGTTAGCAAAGTAACCCTTGATGTTTTCACCGCCTAAGATGAGATTCTATTTAAGATTCTTTTTATCGACTATCTCCAAATAATTTCGCTTCTTTACAAAGTGAAAATACTTCTGCTCTAATTTGCGATGATGGGGAAACGATCTGTTTTTTAAATGATTACAATGTTTATCTCAATTATATTCGTAATTGGTGGATTATTCATTCTTTATGTCTGAATGGGATAAATGCGATCAAGATGTCTTTTAAAGTAAAATTCTTCTTGTCTCAATTCAAATTAAATATCTCTGAATGTGAAAGCAAATGTGAAAGTTGGGGTTGTAGTTTTTCCAGGTAGTAATTGCGATCGAGATATGTTTCATGTTCTAACTGATGTGTTTAATCTTGATGCACAATATTATTGGCACGAAAATCCTCTTCCAAAGAATATTGATGCAGTAATTCTTCCAGGGGGATTTTCATATGGGGATAGACTTCGAGCAGGAGCAATTGCCGCTCATAGCCCAATAATTAATGATGTCAGAAAATTGGCCGAGAAAGGAATTCCAATTTTAGGTGTATGCAATGGGTTTCAAATTTTAGTAGAGTCTGGACTGTTACCTGGAGTTTTACTGAAAAATGATTCTCTTAATTTTATGTGTGAATGGACAAATCTTATTGTTGAAAATAATAAAACTCCATTTACAAATCAGTTTAAACTCCATCAAAAAATCCCAATCCCTATTGCAAATGGCGAAGGTCGCTATTATGCAGATGATGATGTTTTAAAACAATTAAAGAAAAAAAATCAGATTGTCTTTAGATATAGTAAAATTGTGAATGGTTCTACCGATAGAATTGCTGGAGTATGCAATGAAGATGGAAATGTTGTTGGAATGATGCCTCATCCTGAAAGAGCAGTAGAGTCTGAAATCAATCCTATAGATAACAAACCTGCTTCATTGATTTTTGAGTCACTTTTAGTAAAAACGGGTGTTAGTAATTGAGTTTAGAAACTCATGAGCTATCTGAATTAAAATCTAAAATTGGCAGGGACCCGACCTCAACTGAATTACAAATTGTAGCTGCTGAGTGGTCTGAGCATTGCTCTTACAAATCATCAAAGAAACATCTCAAAATGCTTCCAATGACTGGACCTCTAGTGATAAATGAGAAAGGATATGATTCGGGTGTCTTGGATGTAGGGGGTGGCTATGTTGTCACTGCACACATTGAAAGTCATAACCACCCATCAGCTGTTGAACCATTTGGTGGAGCTGCAACCGGTGTTGGGGGTGTAATTAGAGATATTCTGTCTGCTGGGACTAGACCCATTGCAATTTTTGATGGCTTGCGTTTTGGAAATATTGAAAAAGATCAGCAAGCTAGATGGCTTTTCAAAAATGCTGTAAGTGGTGTTGCCGCATATGGTAATTGTTTGGGTATTCCTACAATTGGTGGTGAAGTTGAATTTGATGATTGTTATCAAAACTATGCATTAGTTGATGTTGCAGCAATAGGATTTGGCAAAAAAGAGAATTTAATAAAAAACCATGCACAGAAAGGTGATCTTGTTGTTTTATTGGGAGGTTCCACTGGAAGGGATGGGATTGGAGGTTCTCAATTTGCCTCTGACTCACTAGAATCCGAAGATCGTTCTGCAGTTCAAATCCCAGATCCATTTATTGAGAAATTAATTATCGAGGCAATTTTGGAGGCTAGAAATGAGAAATTAATTCATGCCATGAAAGATCTAGGTGGTGGCGGTCTTTCTTGTGCAATTTCAGAGACTGCTGATGCTTTAGATATCGGAATAGAAATGGATGTTCAAAAAGTCCACACTCGTGAATCTGATATGCATCCAAATGAAATCATGGTATCTGAGTCTCAAGAAAGAATGTTAATTGTTACAGATAAAATAAAATTAAAAAAACTTGAGACAATTTGTAAGAAATTCCATATTGAATGCTCTGTAATTGGTCATGTCACATCTGATAATAACATGCATGTGAAAAAGGGCACAAAGACATTTGCAAATTTGCCCACTGATGTTGTTGCAAATGCAACATTGCTTGATTTACCATCAAAAAAACCTGAATACCTGAAAACAATTGAGAATGAAAAGAAACTAGAAGAAATTTCTGATTATTCAAAAACATTGATGAAATTACTTGCATCGCCAAACATTGCAAGTAAGATATGGGTTTATGGGCAATATGATCATGAAGTAGGAATTAGAACAGTTGTGAAACCTGGGGGGGATGCATCTGTTTTAAGATTGGACAATGGAAAATTCCTTTCAGCAAAAATTGACGGTAATCCAAAACAATGCTACATCAATCCTAGAGAAGGCGCAATAGGTTGTTTTGAAGAAGCATGTAGGAATGTTGTTTGTACTGGAGCAAAACCAATTGGTATGCTTGACCATCTTCAATTTGGAAATCCAAAAGATCCTGAAATTTTTTGGACATTTTTAGAATCATTAAAAGGATTGACTGCTTTTGCCAAAGACTTTGAAATTCCGTGTGTTGGTGGTAAGGTTAGTTTGTATAATGAAACTCCCGCAGGACCAATAAAACCAACTCCTGTTATTGGGGTTTTGGGATTAATTGAGAAAAAACCATTAATTCCTCAACAAATATCTGAAAATGATTGTCTTGTAATTATTGGGGACACTAAAGACGAGATGGGTGGCTCTGAATACTTTGAATATATTCACAACTTTATCGGAGGAAAATGCCCTGTAGTTACTTTTGCAGAATCAAAGAAAAATATGAAATCTGTTTTAGGTGTAATTGAAAATGGACTCTTAAAATCTGCTCATGATTGCTCCAAGGGAGGATTGGCAATTGCCGTGTCAGAATTATGCATGAAAAATATGATCGGATGCAAAATCTCTTTAGAAAAAGTACCTGGAGAAAAATTGGATGCTGATAGAATTCTTTTTTCTGAAAGCCATTCGCGATATCTGCTATCATTTGATAAGAAAAATCTGAAAAAATTAGAAGATTTACTAAAAAAGAACAAAGTTTCATTCAAAGTAATAGGTCAATTTGGAGGAGACAAAATTCAATTTGTACATGATACAAAATCCGTCATTGATCTAAGAGTTGATAAAGCACAAAAAACGTGGTTAAATTCGTTAGAGGACTTGGTACTTCATGGTTAAAGAAAATTGTGGCGTTGTTGGAATCTTTAGTCTTAGTGGAACTAATGTAGTTCCTATGGTAATTGATGCATTAAGGGCACTTCAGCATCGAGGGCAAGAGGCTTGGGGTCTTGCAATTCCAAATAAACCGCCACTAAAGAGATTGGGATTAGTTTCTGCAGCATCGTCTGAATTTAAAAAAATTACAGAGGAATATGCATCTCCTGCTGTAATTGGACATGTGAGATATTCTACAATGGGTAGAAGCTCATTAGAAAATGCACAACCGCTCAAAGTAAAAGATCTTTGTATTGCACATAATGGAACTATTGCAAATGTACAAGAATTATCTAATCTAGTTGGCGGATGCTCGTTTACCCCACAAAATGCAAGTGATACTCTTGTTGCTGCCCAAAGACTAGTTACATTAATTTCAGAGAACGGTCAAATGGGAAAAGCCCTTTCAATTCTCAAAAATGAGATGGTTGGTTCTTATTGTTTTACATTTATCTCTGATGATAATTCTGTTTATGCTGCTCGTGATCCAAAGGGATTCCGTCCTATGGTTCTAGGTCATAAAGAAGCCGATGATACTTACATTGTTGCATCTGAATCTTCTGCAGTATCTGCAGTTGGTGCTAAACTAGAGAGAAATGTGAATCCTGGCGAATTGATAAAATTAAGTAAAAACGGTTTGGAGACTGAACGTTTTTCTGATGATCCTGCACGAGCACATTGTTCTTTTGAATTTACTTACTTTGCACATCCTTCAAGCAACATGGAGGGTACAAACATCTATGTTGCAAGAAAGAATATTGGACGATTTTTGGCAAAGAAATTCCCAATTAATGATGCTGATTTAGTTATACCGGTACCTGATTCTGCAAGACCTGCTGCATTAGGATATGCACAAGAACTTGGTGTTTCATTTGATGAGGGCCTTTTAAAGGATAGATACAGCAAGAAGGGCCCATTACGAAGTTTCATTGAACCTCATCAATCAGACAGAATAGAAATTAATCGTTGGATTATTCCAATTAGAGAAATTATTGAAGGAAAGCATGTTGTTGTAATTGATGATAGTTTGGTTCGTGGTACTAGCTCCAAGGCAATTATCAAAGCACTGCGTAGAGCAGGAGCTAGAAAAATTAGCATGGTGATTACTTACCCTCCAATTAAATTCCCATGTTATGCTGGAATTGATTTTCCTTCCCAAGAAGAACTTGCAACATTTTCAAATGGAAAAGAAATGAATCAAGAACAAATCACGGAAATGGTACGCCAAAGTATCGGAGCTGACTTTTTGGGATACAACGATGCTGAAAATCTTGCAAATGCTGTCGGAATTCCAAAAGACTCTATGTGTTTTACTTGCTCGTCAGGAAATTATGAATCCCTTGGCATAACTCCTGAATTTAGAAGTAGAGAAGAAATGAAAGGGGAATAAGGTATTTTTTTAAATATAGTAAATTGGTAAGACTGTCATGCAAGCAATATGGAACGATGTAGTTATTGCTGAAAGTAATGATACTGTAGTTGTTGAAGGAAATCATTACTTTCCAATTGATTCCATAAAAAAAGAGTATTTTAAAAAGACTGATTTTACATCTTTTTGTGGATGGAAAGGAATGGCAAATTATTATTCCGTTTCAGTAAATGGTAAGACTAACAAAGATTGTGCATGGTATTATGAAGAACCAAACGATGCTGCCAAAAAAATTAAAGGAATGGTAGCATTTTGGAATGGTATTAAAGTACAGTAAAATGTGCCTAGAAATTATACGATTATTGTGATTTATTATGACAATTACATCTGCAAACTACATCGAAACAATAACTGCATCTATCTAACATACAATTGAAACTTAACTCTGCGATATTGGGTATTTTTCTAAAATCACTAGCATTCCAATCTTTTTCCAATTTTTCATAAATGCTTTCCTCGATATTCAAACTTATAATGTTTAAAGGAAAATTTGTATTTAATTATTAATTGCAATATTAACTAGTGGTAATCATGTTTTAAATAACAAATCATGTGTTTTTATTGTTTTATCTTACTATGACGAATTCCATTTTTGTTAAAAAGACATTCTATGGCTTTAGATTAAAATACAATATACTAAATTATTAGAAAATTAATCTATTATACATGAAACAGTATACTGCAGTTATTGGTTTAGGTATTGGTGCCATTGCAGTTATGGCTGTAATTTTTGGTATGGATATTTTGAAATTATCTGTATCCACTCAGGATCATGCTATTTTTGTGGATCCTCTATTAGACAAACAAAGTCTTTTTGTAATGGGACGTGTAACTATACAAAATACTGGTTCCCAACCTCTCACCAACGTCCATGTGAATTTTGGTGCAGGTGATACTTTGAAATTGGGAACTATTGATGCAGGTGAAAAAATTATTGTTTCACCTCCTTCGGATAATCCGATGGAATTTGTAATGATAAGTGCAGATAATGATATCTTTGTAAATAAAGCATATAGAGAAATGCCTAAAATGGTAGGAATGATGGGCTCTTAGTTATCCCTAGCAGTTAAATTCGATATAATTCAGTGATGATTGTTTGAAGTTTCTAACTAGTGGAAAAGTAAAGGATCTATATGATGTGGATGAAAATACACTGCTTTTCAAGTTCTCTGATAGAGTTTCAGCATATGATGTAAAATTCAAACAAGATATTCCTAAAAAAGGAGAGGTATTGTGCAAATTTGCTGAATTTTGGTTCAATGAATTGCCTGTAGCAAATCATTTTGTCAGAAGAGAATCTGATACTGAAATTATTGTCAAAAAAATGAAGATGCTTCCAATAGAATGTGTTGTGAGAGGCTATTTTTATGGGAGCTTAGTCGGTAGATGGAAAAAAGGTGAGATTACAGTACCTGAAGGAACAGACTCAACCTTGGCTGCAAAACTACCGGAACCACTTTTTGATCCTACAACAAAATCAGAACATGACATTCCAATTAACAAAGAAAAAGCATTAGAGATGAATTTGGTTACTGAGGAACAGTATATCTGGTTGGAGAGAACATCTATTGAAATTTACAAAAAAATGGCCACCATTGCAGATCATGCTGGATTTATTTTGGCTGATTTGAAATTAGAGTTTGGGATATTGGATGGAAAAATTACCTTAGGCGATTCTATAGGTCCTGATGAATATCGTTTATGGCCAAAAGATTCCTATAAAGTTGGAGAAATACAGGAAGCATATGATAAACAACTTTTACGCGATTGGTTAACGGATAAAGGATATCAAAAACAATTTGATGATGAACGTGATGCAGGACGGGAGCCTGTTGCCCCTGAAATCCCAAATGAGATAATTAAGAAAATGACTGAGCGCTATGTGATAGCATTTAAAAAACTAACAGGAAATACTCTTTAACCCTTGATGAATTGATAGACTATGGATGGGATAGAAGATAAAAAAGAAATTGAAACATTGCTGAACATTGTAATTAATCAAATCCCTTCTTACACCAACATGGTAAACTCTGAACATTGGGATGTCGATCTGGATGATTGTATTTTTGGAATGGTGTATCACTCTTTTGTTGCAAAAGCAACTGATTATCTCAATAACAAACGTACTGATACTGAGCAAGAAAATAATGCTGAATCAACTTTTAAAATGATGAGTTTGATTTCTGAAGTATTCAATGAACGATTGCCAGATATTAAACAAGAGATTGTATCTTCACTGAACTCTTAATCTACGCATAATATCTTTCCTTCAACTCGAATTGCATTTTTAGTAATTCACAAAATTATGTCTTGATGGCTATTTTCCTACATTGTTTTCCAGATTTTTATTTTTTTAATATTTTTTTAAAATTTTAAAACCATTACAATAATCATTCGACCGACACTATAATGGTAGTAATGATACCATTATTTTATACTGCATTATATAAAATATTGTAGTGGTAGTGCTATTTTTGATAGCATTACAATATTGATTAAAGTAAACAAAAATTAATGCTATTAGACAAAAAAATCTGATACAAGGATCTTTTAGATCAGATTTGAAGGTAATTTTGTATGTCAACGTTACTAGAAAAGCAAATCAAAGTTAATCGTATTGTTACGACAAGTATTGGACACGCACGTGCAATTGAAGACCCTGCACGAGCAAAAATTGTAGAAATTTTGTATCATCAAGCACTATCTGCAGACCAAATTTCAACTGCTCTGAAAAAGACAGGATACAAAAAAGCCTTGACCACCGTGCGTCATCATTTGGAAATTCTAAAAGAATCTGGATTAATTGAAATTGCACGAATTGAGGAATCTCGTGGTGCAATAACAAAATACTACAGCACGTCAACTAAACTGTTGGATTTTCAAACGCCTGATGATTTTGACTCTACATACTCAAAAGTCATTGACAACACATCGACAAAAATTGAAAAAATTCTCAAAAGTCTAACTCCAAAAACAAAATCAAAAGGAAAAAAATCTGAAGACTATTCACAGTATCTTGTAATGGAAATTATGAATAGAGCGATGACAAATGTACTTGAAAAATCCAACAAAAAATAATGTGCAATTGATTTTTCATCTACCTGAATCCCCAAATACGATCAAAAATGTATTTGCTGATTTTGATAAATTTCATGAAAAATCAATAAAAAACACAACAAATTGTGGCTGTTACAAAAACTACTTTGGATTTATGGTGAAATGAAAAAATGATTGATGAAAAAGTTGTACAGTTGTTTTCTGAGAAAAATCTTGTTTTCATTGCAACTGTAATGAAGGACGGTTCTCCTCAAGTCTCTCCTGTGTGGGCAAATTTTGAAAATGGGTATGTCCTTGTAAATACTGCAGAGGGCAGAATAAAACACAAAAATGTATTACGTGATCCGCGAGTTGCAGTCTCTGTTGTATCAAAAGATAACCCACTAGACATGACAACAATTCGTGGAACAGTTGAGGAATTAATTCCAGACTATGAATACAAACATGCAGACAAACTTACCAAACAATACATGGGGCGGGACCGCTATCCATTCAAACGTGATGATGAAAAAAGAGTCATCCTCAAAATTAAACCAAACAAAGTTTTTGTTTTGCCTGAATTAAAGATGAATGAGTAGCAATTTCAAATATTTCTAAATTCGAGTTTAGAAATATTATTAATTAAACATGTAAAATAAGAAAAAAGATAGTATAGACAGCTTAACGTCGACGTTTAGCTGCCTTTCTCTTTGGAGCGGCTCTGCGTTTAGGTGCAGCTTTTCTTTTTGGTGCTGCTTTCCTCTTTGCTGCCTTTCTCTTTGGAGCTGCTTTTTTAGCTGCAGTTTTTCTCTTTGGAGCTGCTCTGCGTTTTGCTGCCTTTCTCTTTGGAGCTGCTTTTTTAGCTGCAGTTTTTCTCTTTGGAGCTGCTCTGCGTTTTGCTGCCTTTCTTTTAGGAGCTGCTTTGCCAGCGTTCTTCCTTCGAGTTGCTGCTGCCTTTCTCTTACGAGCTGCTGCTGCTTTTAGTGCCTCTGCTGCTTTTTTAGCTGCATTCCTCTTTCGAGTTCTTGCTGCTTTTTTAGCTGCTTCGGCTCTTTTGGCTTTGGATACTGCCATAACTTTTTGCAAAAATCATATGTGTTATATGGTAAAAGTCATACATTACTACCCTGACTATAGAAAAATTTGACACAATTCTTGCTCTCCGATCAACAATTTGTTATGCAAACAACAGCTGTATCAACTGTTGATTGATCTTTTTGTGGTCGAATAATTATCTTATATTTTTTTTCTTCATCATATGGAATGTCAAACTGTGTTGTTCTCTCTATTGGTTTGTTTGGCTCTAGTGTTTCTAGAAACAAATCTTTTGATGAAAATTCTCCAAACACTGCTTCATGTTTTTGTTCTTTTTCATCAACAATGTAAAATTGTCCACCTGAAATGATTGTTTTTTCATTACTGATATTTTTTGCAGTGATTCCTATTGTTACAAAAGTGTTTTCTGGTGCAACTTCTTTACTTCCCTCATGTGTTCCCTCAAATGTTATGGTATATTCTACTGGTCCAACGATGATTGGCTTTCCTGATACTGCCTCGATGTAGTTTGTGGTATATTGCGCATACATGTAATTTGCAACAACCATTGAAGCTATGATGGCTCCAATAACGATCACTACACCCAATCCTGCCATGAATTTGCTGATTTTTTTTGGTATATAGTTGAAACGCCTATTTTTTGGCATGATTTGATCGGAAAACCTAGGGGTTTTGAGTAAAACTTTGTGATTTTGTTTTGGATTTTTCACAAAAAGAGCATAATTTCATACTATTCTCAGTTAATTTTTTATTTATCTTGTTTGGGGTTTGTACCAATGACAAAAACAACCCTGTTGGGAGTCTCTATAGCAACTATTTTTGCAATATCTTTGATATTTGCACAAAATGTTACTGCTGATGAAGACAAACCTGATTATCTCAAAATTGATGAAACAAAAGTAACTTACCACACTGATGATGATGGTACATTCCTTAAAGCAGAAATTAAAACTGAAGGAAAAATTAAAGAAAAAGGGGCATATGGATATGGATTTTTGACTGACGGAGTCAACAATGTGTTAGCATTAACTACACACATTTGTGCTTCAGATAGTCCTTTCCAAGGTGATGCTTCTGACAAAAAATGTCCAAATCCAGTTGGATTACTTGATGAAGAGTTCACAAGGGATAATGATGGTAAAAAATTCCATGCACATATTCTTGATTTAATGCCATACACTGATGCATGTAAAACTGCAACCGGTTTAACTGAAGGATTGGAAGTAGATGTTGCAAGCTCAGTTGCCACTAATGGTGGTGTACCTGGTGTTTCTCCAGATTATCCAGTAAAAGAATCTGGTAAGAAAATTCGTGTTGGAAATGTACCTACTGATGTATTGGGCGATGGAACAATTGTGCCAACAATTGTATCATTTGAAATCGTACCAGTTGCTTCTGGCAGTACATTAGAAAATCTCTGTTTGATAAATGTAGGAAATTAATTCCTCATTTTTTCTTTATTTTTTCATAAATTTTAGGGGGTTTAGCTTTTACGCACAACATCAATAGTTTGGATATGTTTAGCTGGGAGAGCTTGGTGGTTTTATGGTTGCATTTTGTATTTAGGCACAAGTGTTACACCCCCCTTCTAAATGCCTGTTTTTGGAAAAATCATCTTGTGAGTAAATACACAATTTTTTTGGGGGGGTTTAACATTTAGGCATATTTTCATTAATTTGCCTATTTTACAAAATTTTGAAACATCGGAGTCACAATATCCATTATTTGAAAAAATAAACTTGATGAGAATATTCTAAACTCTTCAAAAATATTATTTGTGGAATCAAATGAATCTTTTATTGTATCTTCCCCAATCTGCAAAACAATTTCTTTCACATACTATATTCAATAATTCTAATTTTATTCTCTATGGATGCACTTTTGAACACACATTTTTTGTAAAAAAAGGGGGATGTTTTACCCCTACATAAGACAAAAACCTGGAATTTACACTCTTTCTACTCTGATTGTGATTTTTCCTTTTTTGGCAGTATTGACAACTTTGAGTGCTTTACTCATTACCCCCATGCCAAATCTTGACAGCTCAGCAGCAGATAGTGTTACTTCTCTTGGTTTTGATTTTGAAGTTTTACTTTTCATATTATAGAATATTGATTTTTTGTTATAAGGTACTCGTAGAATTGATAAATCGTCCATTTTTAGAATGTTTTTAACAAAAATCTGGATGTTTTTTCATGTTTTTCCGATACGCTTTCTATTGCATCAAAAACTGTTTGTTGGTTGATATTTTCTTTATCGTCAAGTACAACATATACTCCAATCTTCTGTTTTCCATCTTCTGTAATGTTTTTGTTTATTGCTTGAATTGAGTAGCAATAGTCTGAAACTTTTTTTTCAAAATTTTCTTTTTCTTGTTGATTAAATCCCAAATACCTTACAATTTGATTATTTTTCATTACAACTTTGGCCCCTATTACTAGAATGCCTGGTTGCCCTTTTGGTTCAAATATCTCTATTGGAATGCCCGTCTGACCTGCATGCTTTACTAAAATCTGAAAAGTATTTTCTGGATTTTTTACATCTTCAAAGGAAAGCCCTTCATGTATTAACCATCTTTCAACACTATCTCTTAGTCTTGATGCACTCATGTAAAAACAATCAGGACTAGTTCTATATGATTCTAAATCCTGTTGATCACGTCTCTAAATTATTGATATTTCTAAATTCGAGTTTTGAAATATTAAAAACTTGTACTTGTAAAACAAGAAAAATTCAGACTAGACATTTACATTAAAGCCTGAATCTAAGCCTGGAATTGACGATGCCACCAAAATATTGAATATAATTCCAATAATCATTAAAACAACACCTAGATACAAACAGTTTCTTGCTTTACGAGGATCATCTTGCCGTAAAATAAAGAATGCAATTATTCCACCAATTATCCCCAAAAATACGGGTAACAAAAACCAAGCATTACTTCTGGGTTTTTCTGTATGCTCCATATTTTTTCAAATTATTTTGACACTATTGATTTTTTCTGTATCTGTGTGATCTCTATCTCGACTGTTTCTAGGGGATCTTCTACCTGATTACGTCTGATTGAAAACATTTTGGGCTTTTCAAAATCATCAGTACAATCAGGACATGCATAAACTAGAACTCTGTGTTCATTTGGCGCTTTTGGATTAGATAGTCTTGGATAATACACTAGTCTAGCGCCACAATCAACACAATATCTGTTGGCCCTTCTAGTTCTGACCAATGTAAACCCCCTGCATTATTCTAGATATGCGATCATCTATTAGATCTATGTTGTCTAATTGTCTAAACCAATTACTATCAACCGATCCATATTTCTAAATTCGAATTTAGAAATATGCCTATTTTAATTTTTAGGGGTATGAATAATGATGTTTCAAAACTCGAGTTTAGAAATAATGAAGCGCCTCCCACCAGACTTGAACTGGTGACCAACCGGTTAACAGCCGGTTGCTCTACCACGCTGAGCTAGGGAGGCACAAGTTTAGACCTTGGCAAAAGTGATTTAATCTTTCCGACTATGAATATTGGAGTAAAAACTGTTAGAAAACTTAATTGAATTTGGAAAAAAATTCTTTGATTTCTTTTGCGTGACTTTCAACTAATTCAATAATTTCTAGATGCTCATCTGGTGTTGGTTCTCTTTGATGGACAATTTGAAATGCACTGAGTGCAGAACCTACCATCTCACCTACAAAAAACCCACACAAAAAATCACCTATATTTTCACAATCCCATGTCTCTCCAACTCTGGGAGATGCACCTGCAGCTTTGTATAATTCAAGAGTCTGGGTTATCAAATCAGTTGTTTGCTTAAGAAATTCTGGATCAAGGGTCATTAGAAAAACTTAGGATTTTATTTTTCTATGCCTTTCTTTTTCTCAAATGCGTATATGCCATCTAGAAAAACTCTGTGGTCTTTATTTTTTACTTTACTTTTAAGCTCAATATTTGCTGCTGTTTGAGTAATGTCAGTCCACACTTCTCCTGTTAAAATTACATCTTCGCCTTTAGGAATTACTTTGGTGTTTCCAACACTTTTTGTAACTCTTGGTGCTCTTTCTCCTTGAAAATTCTCAATTAAGATTTTTTTCCCTTCTACTTTTACTGTAATTGGAAAGTGTGAATAAACAATTTTCATTTTGATGGTGTATCCTTCTACCAAACCTTCGCAAATATTTCTAATGATAGATCTTGCTGTGTGTAAAATTGCATAATCTTTTTTTCTATTTCCTATAGCATTTAGAATAACTTTATTCTCGGCAATCTCTATGTTTATTGGAATTGTTCTGAAACTCTTGTGGGTTTTACCTAGTGGTCCAACAAAGGATAGCATGTGTTTGTTTAGTGAAAGTTTGACTCCTTCTGGGATGATAACCTCATCCTGTAATTTCTCTATTTGCTTAGTAGACATATCCTATCAAAAATCCTCCAATTCCTTTCTCTGATGCATCATGATGTGACATTACTCCTTGGTTTGTTGTAACTAACAACATTCCCCTATCATATGCTGGTAAATATTGCTGCTCCCAATTATTATATTCGTCATTTTTCACTTTGAATCTTGGCGAGATTGCACCACATTTTGTAATTTTTGCTAATAATTTAATTTTGAATTTACCTCCTCTTTTATCGTCAATGTGCTCAAATTCTCCAATATATCCATCTTTTTGGAGTGTTTTGAGGACCTCAATTCCCAATTTTGATGTTGGGAGGATCACACAGTCTCCTTTTCTTCTTGTTTCATTGTTGTAAAGTGTAACGAATAGATTTGCTAAAATGTTAGTTGCTGGCATATTATATCACTTATTTTTCCTGAACCCTAAAGATGTTGCGACTTCTCTGAAGCATCGTCTGCATAACATTAAATCATATTTTTGAATAACAGCTGTATAATCTCCACATCTTTTACACCAACGTGAACCTCTTCCAAAATCGTGTTTTTTTCTTCCAGTTGCTTCGTATGATCTATCTTTTGCCATTATGCTACTGACACTCCAAATTCTTTTACTAGATAATCCTTTGCTTCTTGATTACTGATAATGTGTTTTTTTCCTACACTTGCTTTGTGTTTACTTCTGTTTCTAATTCCGTATCCTGGTCTTGTTAGTGTGATTGAAATTCCTAATCCTAAAATTCCTATTTGTGGATCATACTTTACACCTGGAATGTCGATGTGCTCTTTAATTCCAAATGAATAATTTCCGAAATTATCAAATGACTTTCCATTAACAACATTGCCTTTTGCTTCTAACAATCTTTTTAGTAATTCTTTTGCATCATTACCTCGAATTGTTACTGCTACCCCTATTGGTTCTCCCTTTCTAACTCCCCAATCTCTTTGAGTTTCTTTTGCAGCTCTTGATGATGATTTTTTTCCTGATATTTGATCAAGTGCTTTTTTAGCAATATTGATTGCATCTCCTGATTTTCCAACTCCCATGTTAAGGACTACTTTCTCCAAAGAGATTTTTTTCATTACTGGCTCTGTTGTTTGAGACATGTGATCACTTTATTTGAATAACTGGCTCTCCTTTACCAATTGACATAATAATGTCTGCAGGAATCTCGATTTTTCTGTTTTCTAGTGATAGGATGACTCTTTTTGGAAGGATGAATGTTCCTTCTTCTATTGTTTCAATTTTTCCTACTTTACCTGTGTTATTTCCACGTGTTACTAATCCATGACTTCCTACTTCTAATTTTATAATTTCAAGAATTTTTACTTCTGGAATTTGAATTAAACATGTATCTCCAATGTTCACTTTACTATCTGAAATAATTGAACGTCCGTCATGGAATCCTATCTGTGTTTTTCCTTTATTGATTGTAGTTTTACTTGTTACTCTTACTAGTTTTTTTGATTTCTCAGATTCATTAATTTTTATTGGTTGTAACAATCGTTCTTCGGTTGGAACCAGACGATAAATCTCTGAAACATTTTCTAATTCTACTACATCCATTAATCCTATTGCATGATGAAGTGATTTTCTAACAACTCCGTCTACTTTGATCTTTCCAGAATAAATTGAACTTTTTGCTTCTCTAAGACTAGTGACAATATTTAGCATATCTCTTAGAAATACTGCTGATGGTACAGAATGACTTTTTTTATGCGCACCTGGTTTGACAGTAATTACAAATCGCTTATTTTTTCTGTTAATTCCCCAGAATTGTGGGGCCATTTGTCGTTTGAGTTTTTTACTACCTGCTATACTTACCATTAACTCTCATCTTCCTTTTTTTCAATTTTTTCTTCTACTTTTGTTTCTTTAGGATCTTCTTTGGTTGGTGCTACTTTAGGTTGTTTACTTGGATTCTTGCCCTCAAGTTTTGAAATTCTCCACTTGTCATCTGTACTAAGTGAAGTTACTAACAGATTAGATGTGTGAATGTAAACATCAAATTTATCCCCTTTTGTTTTTTCTTTCTTTACACCTTCAATTGCAACACTACTTTTTTGAGTAGATACTTTGGCTATTTTTCCTTCCACACCTTTGAACTCTCCTCTGAGTATAGTCACATTGTCGCCTTCAATTGCACGAACACTTCTCTTACCGTATTTTTTACGAAGATCTTTTGATAATGTGCTTCCAAGTTGTTTACTTTTAGTTTGGAATGTTGCACGAAAAATCATATTGTTGCGCATTTTTGTTGGTTTCATTTTGTTATACCACCATTGATGCCAAGTTAGCTACTCTTGGCCATTTTTCTGAAGCTTCTGCTGCTACTGGTCCTTTGATGTCAGTTCCTTTTGTTTCGCCTTCAGGTGTAATTAGCACTGCTGCATTGTCCTCAAAACAAACCCTTACTCCATTTAATCTACGTACTGCATATTTTTGTCTAACAATAACTGCTCCATAAACTTGCTTTCTTAATTCTGCTGGACCTTTCTTAACCACAACATTGCAAAAATCTCCAACTGCTGCAGATGGAAGTCTTGACACTCTTGTTTTATGTCTTGGAACATTGATAATCTCTAAAATTTTAGCACCGGAATTATCAGCACATACAATGTTTGCACCTACTGGAATTGAACGAGTGACATATGGGCGGAATTCCTCTACTCCTTTACCTGCTTGTTTTGCCATTATACTTTAACCTCCACGACAACATATGATACTGATTTTGAGATAGGTCTACATTCTGCAGTCAAAACATGATTTCCTGTTTCAACATCAATACATTCTGGAACATGTGCATGAATTGTGCTTGTTCCTCGTGCATATCTCTTGAACTTGCTAAAGTAAATTGGTGCATCTTTTTGTAATGTGATAGTTTGTTTTGCTTTACTTCCAGTAACTTTGCCATCAAAAAGCTTTCCTCTGATTGATAGATTACCGTGGAATGGACAATGCTTGTCTGTACATTGTTCTTTTGGTTCTTTTACTTTTAATCCTATATCTCGTGTCATATTTTAGCTCCTAATCTGTCAAATGGTCTTTTTGTGATTTTGGATCCGTCAATAACTATTTCGTTACTATCAATTGAAAATTTCCAACTGTTTGTTGACTTTGCAATTGATTTAGATCCGTTTTCTGTATTTATTGTAAACATTGATTTTGTTTCATTTATGATTGTTCCATTTAATCCTATTATTTGTGGATTGGTGGATTTTACAATCTCTGTACTTAATCCAATGAATTCATGTGATGAAATATTTTCTGCAGTGATCATTTTTCTCTCTTCATCTCGTTTATTCTTGTTAGCATTCTTGCAATATCATGTCGTAGTGGTTTTAGTTTGCCACTCTCTTTTCTTAGCGTACCTTTAGAGGCATCAACTCTAAGTTTTGCAAGTTCACTGCGTGTTTCTTGAATCTTACTCTTAAGATCTTTCTCATTTAATTGCTTTATTGTTTTCATACTTATTCTGGTCATTTCAATTGTGCCTCCTCTTCTTCTAATGTTTCAAGCTCCTTCATTTTTTCTTCCTCTAGTGCAATTTGTTCTGACTCTGTTCTAGCTTTTGCTTCAGCTGCGGTTTCATCTCGCATTTTTCCTGTTCCCTCGTCTTTGACTTGTTTTGTTTTCATTGCTTTTTCAGTTTTCATTTCAAATTCTGGAACGAGTTTAGCTTTATTTGCAATTCTGATTCTTATGCCAATTAACCCCATGGCTGTTTTAACATGAGCAATGTCTTCTGCAACAATAACCTCTGCGTGATGACCTGCTCTTGGCAATATTCCTGCTGTATGTTTCTCAAACGCAGAACGATCCCCTCTAAGTTTACCTGAAATTGTAATTTGAACTCCCATTGCACCATTTTCCATGATTTGTTTTAAAGTCCACATGGTTGCTCTTCTAAAGGCAGTACCTCTTTCAAGATGTGCTGCCATTCTATTACACATTACACTAGGTGCTAATTCTGGTTTTTCAATTTCTACTACTGAAATTTGTGGATTTTTTAATCCAAAATCTGATGCTAGTTTGTCTGTTAGTGCTCTGATTCCAGAACCTTTTCTTCCAATGACGATTCCTGGTCTAGTAACATGTAATGCAACCCTTGTACCAACTGGTGTTTTTGATATCTCTGCATGTGAAAATCCTGCATCTTTAATTGCCTCTCTAAGATAATCTTTGAGAAGCATCATGTTGTAGTTATCTTTGATTACATTTTTGACTGCTGACATATCTAAATCTCCTGTGCCACCAATTCTACGTGGGTCAATACATTGTTTTTGGGAGTTGCCCTTCCCATAGCTCTTGGAATAAATCTTTTAACAATAACTCCTTTGTGAACGGTAGCATTCACGATTCTTAATCTATCTAAATCCATTCCTTTGTATTCTGCATTTGATTCTAAATTATCTAAAACTTTGATGAATTCTTTTGCAGTTTTTTGTGGATATCGTCCTGACATCATACCAGGATCTGCTTTGTGGCCAACTTGATTTTTATATCTTCTAAATGCAACTGCTCTTTTTTTGTTAATTACTGCAATAAGGTAGTCTCTTGCTTTTTCAATTGATAGCCCTTTGATAGAAACTGCTACTTCACGTGCATGTTTGTGTGAGATGTCTTTTTCTCTTAATGATGAACGCACATGTCTTGTTGCATCATAATTTTGGAAAGCGTAATCGAATCTACCCATAATAATCACTTTAGTGGTACGTAGAGACTGGATCTTGATGCACCTACACCTGGTGCTCCGTGTGAAACTCTCTTGTTTGTTATTACATATTCTCCTAAATAATGCCCGATCATCTCTGTTGTGATGTTAACTGGACGGAATTCTTTTCCTGAAAATACATTTACTGTGACGCCTACCATGTATGGTAAAATAATCAAATCTCTGACATGGGTTTTGATAGGGTTTTTTACTTTGCCTGCTTTTGCAGATTTAATTTCTTCAATCAATTTTCTTTTTCCATCGGTGATTCCTCTTGTAAGAGATCTTCTTTGTCTGGAATTGAATAGTAAGAATAATTTTTCTAAGGACAAACTATCAAGCTCCTCTTTTGGAATGCCTCTGTATAGAAATTCTTTAACCAACCTTCTTCTCCTCTGTTAATGTACTTCGAGTTTTGTGGTCCATATTATAGCATTCCTATCTTGGTTGCCAAATCTCTGGCTTTTTCGGTATTTTCAAATTGAACAAATGCTTTTTTGCCATAAATTGTTCTTGCAGTATTGACATTAGTGACATTTTGATTGTAAAGTGATTTTACAGCTTCGGCAATTTCTGGCTTGCTTGCAGATCTTTCTACAATGAAACAAATTTTACTTTCATTTTCTACCATGGCAAATGTTTTTTCAGTTATGTATGGTTTTAAAATAATTTTATTTGCTTGATCTACATTCATTGTGTTTTCACCATAACCTCTAGATGTGTTGATTTTATCTTTCCAATTTCCTCAATTGCAGATTTGGAATATACAGTTAGCCTAATTGGATCAGAACCTGGTGCTAAATCTAATACACTTAAGTCTTTGACACTTCTTGCTTCTACTCCTGGTAATGCTCCAATTGCTTTTTTGATATTTGAATCGTCTTTGGTAACAAACAAAACACTCTTTCCAACTTTTTTACTTCTTCCTCTGAGTCTTGATTGACCAGAACGTGATTTTCTTGATTCTAATCTTTCTACATCCTGTGTGAGTTTTAATGCATCCAATACTTTGGTCATCTCATTAGTTTTTGAAATTGCTTCAATATCATCTGATACGATAATTGGAAATGATTCAATGCCTTCTATTTTGTGGCCTCGTTGACCTACAAGTTCTTTTGATGCTGTAGCAGCAATTGCAGAACATAATGCCAATTTGTTTTCTTTTTTGTTTAATTTTTTGTAAATTACTTTGGCTACAATTGGCGGATGTGCTTGTCTTCCTCCTCTAGTGGATGCTACTTCTGCACCTTGACCTTGTCGACCACCGCCACCACCTGTACTTCTTGCAACACGAGAAACCCCTTGACCTGTTGGTGGATCATTGGAATCTGCAACTACATCTTGACCTGCAGATGGATGTCTTCCCTGTGGTTGGAATTTGTGGGATGTTAAATTAGTGAAAGCTTTGTGAATTAATTCTCTTCTAAATGGTGTGGAAAATACAAGTGGTAATTCTACTTCTCCATCTTTTGTTCCAGTTGTAGTGTGGATGGCTGTTTTCATTAGATGACTACCTCCAAAATATTTGGCTTTGTGACTTTAGCTGGTACATTTCTGATTTGACTTCTCAGTTTGATTAATCTTCTATATGTTCCTGGAACTGATCCTTTTAGAATAATGAAATCCCCTTTAACAAGTCCAAAGTGCTTGAATCCTCCGTCTGGATTGATTTTAATTTGTTCGTCATTGGCATTACCCATAATCATTATTCGTTTATCGTATTCTATTCGTTGATGGAATCCCATCTGTCCTGCTCTTGGTACTGTATACATGACACTTTGTGGAGAAATTGGGCCAAGTGAACCAACTTCTCTAACTGTCTTTCTTGATTTGTGTTGTTTCTTTTTTACACCCCATCTTTGAATTACACCTTGCCATCCTTTACCTTTAGTAATTGCTGCAACATCTACAGTTGCACCCGTCTCAAATATTTGATCAATCTTAATTTCTTTTCCAAGTAACTCTTTTACATGTGTAAACTGCTTTTGTATGTCTCCGCCACTTACTGATGCTTCAAAAATGTAAGGCTTCTTTTGTTCTAGTCCTGCTGCTCTAGGTGATACTGCTACTATTGCAAAAATTTCTTTAATTTTTCGAAGAGATTTTTCTGCATTGTCTAGTGCCCCTTCTTTGTTTTTTACTGTAATTTCTTTTGATATGTATTTTGGAATGTCATCTGCATATACGTCAAATTCTGCATGCATTCCATCATGATCTTTTGAATATCCTCTAATTCCTAAAATTAGTACTGGTGGTGTTACTAGAACTGTTCCAAGACTGACGAGTTGTTTTCCTGCATTTGGAACTTTTTCCCTATCGTCTATACTTACTATCTGGACACATCCAGCTTTGAATCCACAGTGAGCTAATATTTTTGGCTCTTCTGAATTTAATTTTGGCCATGCTCTAATACGTGCCTCCATACTTTTTGCACGTGCTCTTGGTGAATACGCAAGACTTCCTCTACGTGGTTGATGGTTTTTTCTAGCGCCCATGGATAAATCGCATCTTGAAATCCCTCTATTAAACCATGTGAGATGTCGTTAACCATAAAAAAAATTCGAGTTAACGATAAGTGCCTAAATTTTTATGGATTTAACAAATCTAATGCCATGTTCCAAATTGTTATTCCACCAATAATAATACCTGCAACTCCCACTGTAATGGCAAATAATAGAAAATTTTTTCTTTCTGGCATTTTATGAGGTACTCTGTGCATTAATTATTGCCAATGTTCCAAGTAACGCCTCCTCTAGACGCACAGTTTCTGTAGCTTGATTGGGAAAAAAATTCAATGATTTTGCATTTTGAACATTTTTCATTTTTCCGCCAAGTATTTCATGAATGCCTTTTTCGGGAGATCCAAAAACTACGAGTGTAGGTTGATCTGATTTTACATATTTGGAAATTTGCTCTTTAGTTGCAGTTTTACCTTTTCTTGATGTAATGATTATGTTTCCTTTCCATTCTGACAAAATTGAAAATAAGTTTGCTCTCTCTTTTACAGAATATCCCCAATAGAATGGAACCTCTCTTTTGTCTATCTCTTTTACTGATAATTTTGGATAACCTTCTTTGAATTGCACTGTTACTCTTTTACCTATGGATGTTTTTCCAAAAAATGGTATTAATTGATTAATCCCAACATCAACAAATCGTTTACCTTTCACACTGATTACAATACCTTCTCTGATATCACCGGGACTTATTTTTTTAGAATTAACTGGAGTAATATGACTCGGGATTTTAAGTGGCTGCAACACTCCTGCAAATTTTAAATCATTCATCTTTGGAAATAACCTTCTTCTCAAAAATTGAGGTGTCTCTAAATATTTTAAAATCATTACCAATAGACTTCCATCATTTCTATTGTTTCCTTCTTGGTAGACAAATATCGTATCAATTTTAAAAATTGCACATGCTCTTGCTAGAACTGAAATTTTTCTTGTTTTGTCTATCTTGAGTGATTCATCAGATAACGCAGACTCTGGAATGGCAACCGATAATTTCATTTAATTTGTTCTCCTAGGACCACGTGTATGATTATTTTTGGTCGTGTGGGTATTTTTCTTTGGCAGTTGTTGCGTAATTTGCAATCTGCTCATCTGAAACTAATTCGTATAAACCGGTTTCTGTTTTTATATGTGCCATTCTGATGTGGCTTGTGCTTTCTTTATCTTCACTTGACAGATAAATTCCAGCAGCAGCTAATATGGCAGCATCATCTAATGAAAGATCATCCTTGTATGTTTTTTCCAAAAAGTCTGTCACTTGATCAGAACCTGAACCAATTGCAATTGCATCATAAGAAATGTATGTTCCACTAGGATCTGTTAGATACAACTGTGGTGTGTTATTTACTACTCCTCCAAGAATCAATGCAACACCATATGGTCTTACACCTGCATATTGGGTATATTGTTGACATTGATCTGCTAAGTGTTTTGCAATAGTTTCAACTTCTACTGCTTCATCGTAAATCATTTTGTTACTTTGAGAAAAGAATCGTGCATTGTCTACTTGGCTTCTTGCATCTGGGATATACCCTGCTGCTGCAACTCCAACATGATCATCTATTTGAAAAATCTTTTGAGCGGTATTTGAAATTTGTAATTTTCTTGGTTTTTCTTCAACTGCAATAATGATTCCGTCTTTGCATTTTACGCCAACAGCTATTGTTCCTCTTCTTACTGTCTCTATTGCGTATTCTACTTGGTATAGTCTGCCATCCGGAGAAAATACTGTAATTGCTCTATCGTAACCTTGTTGTGCAGGAAGCATTTGATTTCAGTGCTTTAAATGTACAATTTAAACCGTACTCTCTCTGAGAAAGATTTTATCATGTTGCATAGGCTCAACAAAATACCGATCGAATGTTAAATTTTTGTAAAATTTACTTTTACATATAATGTCCTGTTTATCAAAATAGAATATCCTGTATTTTATTAGAATTATTGTGATATTATAGATCTAGAAAATGAATCCAATGTTTGGTTTTACTATTGGCGGTTTGATGATGATAGCAGTAATTATGGTTATAGCATTTTCTATAATTGGTTCATTTACTTCTGTATCTTCTGAAAAATCTTTAGTTAAAGAAGTGAATTCTGCATTGCGAATGGATGAGCCTGACATGTGTATGAAATTTGATAATCCTCAAGAATGCATTAGTAATTTTGCTTACATGAAAAGAAGCCCTCAGACATGTATATCGTATATTGACGATGAAGAAAATCAATATGAATGTCTAAGTAATTTCTTTAGAAAATTTGAAGATAGAGTTTGCAATTATGTGTCTGATGATTTTTATGACAAATGCATTATCGAAGCACAAAAATGGAAACAATGAATTAATCTATCTCAATACTTGTAAAGTTTAATTTGCGTTTTTAATTAATAATGACTGTGAAATTTGAAATAGAATTTTCAGGACATGAGAATATTAGATCAAATCATCAAAAAACAATAGAGATTACTAAAGAATCTCATTTAACACCTCAGGGTGACTGTATTATTGGTGTTAATGCAACTTGTAGTTGTGCGGATCTACCTTTGGAGTTAAAAACTCAGTTAAAAGATCCTGATTTAAAAATTAAATTTTCTATTCGTGTTGCGGATAAAGAATTTGTTTTTGAAGGAAAAGGCCATCCTGAATTAATTCTTTCTCATACAGAAGATATTGTAATTCGAAAAAGTGATTTTATTTGTCCTAGAACTTTGGCAATAAAATGTGATAAGGCATCTGACTTGTTGCCTAGGGATATGGTGACATTGTTACAAGATCCAAAAACAAAAGGAACATTTACTATCAGTGTTGATTAAAACTGTCACAATTTTATAGCCATTTGTTTGATTATTGGTGTGGGTCTTAAAACTAAAATTTTCATTTTGATTCCTTTGGCTGCTGTCGCTGCAATTATTTTTGGATTCGGAATATACAACACATTATGTAAAAATGCCAATATCCCTCTGAATTGTTAAGATAATGTCAAAAGAATTCTAATATTCCCCATTTTAGTTAATTCTGATTTAGCATGATTCTCTTAAAGCATTAGATAACAGATTATGTATGATTAAAACGACTATTGAGTTACCGATTTCTAAAAAACCATCTGATATAGAATTAAAAAAATTAAAAGAATATTTCAAAGAAATGCCCGTAAGTGAGATTCTTACTGGATTAAAATTTGCAAAAAATAGGTGGTCTGCAAAAGATGCAGGGACTCTAAAGGTAGGCAGAAAAAGCATTATCCAAAAAGAAGTTCATTCAGTAACTACGGAGCAAGCCCAATGGAGATTAAAAAACTGGAAGATGATGATAGCTAATTATCGTAGAAGAGGATACAGTTATCCTACAATTTCTAGAATAAAGAAAATTTTAGTTCAGAAAAGTAAAAAGAAATCAAAATAAAAATTCTAAATGAAAATATCTGATTTTCTCTCAACAATTTGTTTTTTGAGATTTTCAGGAACATCTGGAATGGATGATTTTGTCTGTCCTGCAATTACATTGTGAGCTTCTTCAAGAATTGCAAGTGTGTCTGCATTTGTCTCAACTCCTGCACTCATTGTATCTCCCATACTCACTGAAGATCCCGACATTACATCTCCGAGTATCTGAGATAAATCTTGCATAGAGGCATTTGCTTCTGGCATGATTCCACTAAGTGATGGACTAAGACCTTTGATGATTGACATGCATGGACTAAGAGTTACTACAACATCTCCTAATTCTGAAACAGTATCTAGTCTAAGCTTAACTTGTTCCATTGAGAGTTTTGCCCCGCTTACCATATTTTTCATTTTTCTTACTTGAGTTAATTCCCCGGCATATGCTTGGGCATAACTTGGCTTGTTGTTTCTTTGTGCATTTACGATCTTTTCAAATATGACATCATGTTTTTTCTGTAATTTTTCATTTATTGATTCTAATTTTGAAATTTGAAATTGTAATTTTTTTTGTGCAAAATCAATTTTGTTCTTTAATGGCTCATCAGGTTTTACCCTTCCCATAACTTTTTGAGAGATACTTTCTCCTTCTGCTTTATTCCAAGAATTACTTATCAAATCTTAATTTCCTAATCTGGGTGAAAATATTTCTTTTAAAGAGATTTGTCACCGTAGCCAGAGTAACTGGAGTGACACCATACTTTGGTTACATTATCCGAATGTGAATGTAAATATCTGAAAACCCTTTCCCTTTACCTTGATTTCAAGGATATGTGAAGCACTATTTTCACTACTTATGACATTGTATAATCCTGCCTCAGATACTCTCAGTATGTTATCTTCATTGATTTCTTTTCCTGCATATTCATTTGGAAGTGGTTCATCATCTAGAAATATTTCCAATTCTGCATAATTTTCTGTAACAATGTTTACTTCTTTTGCATTATACAATAGTTTGATAGATCCATTTTCTGATTCTAGTTTCATACTGTCTTCAAGGTTTTCCCATTCTCCTATTGGGTAAAACTTGTGCAAATCAATTTTGCCAGGTTCTGAGTACTTTACTATTTTCTCAGGTTGGAATCCCTCGCTACTTCCTAACTGGTTTCTATTTTGAGCAAAATAGTATCCAAAATACAATTCGGGTGTTCTAAAAGTTGTATGCTCGAATTCTTCTATCTCAACAAGGGATTTCTCTTCTGATACTTCAATTCCAAGCGATGAAGCTCTTTCTTGTAATAGTTGTTGAATAATTTTCTCTGTTTCCTGATAACCGCCTTCACCAATATGATCATATCTGATATATCCTTCATGATCTGCAATGTATTTTCTAGGCCAGTATCTATTTTCAAAAGCCTTCCATGTTTCCATTTCGTTATCCATTACAACAGGATAGTCTATACCATGTTTGTCTACAGCCATTTTGACATTATCTAGATCTTTTTCAAATTCGAATTCAGGAGAATGAACTCCGATTATTAACAATCCCTGCTCTTCATATTTGTCATCCCATGCTGTAATGTATGGTAGTGTTCTTACACAATTGATACAACTGTATGTCCAAATATCATAAAGTACCACCTTGTCTTTGATTTGTTCTTTAAGTTCTCCAGGTGAAGTGTTGAGATAATACGAAATTCCTACTAGATCTGGCGCAATTTTAAATCCTGATTTATCAATTGTTGTTTTTGAGTTTACATCTTGAATGGTAATTGTTTTTGATTCTTTATCTAGAGTAGACAGTGTAATACTTGTAATGCCCAGACCTATTGCAATTACAATTCCTAAGATTAATGCAGTTTTTATTTCAGTTTTCATTTATTCACCCTAAAAAAATTAATTCGTTAAGAAGTGGAAAATTTGCAATATATGCCAATTGATTTGTGAATACTAGAATTCCTAAAATTACAATAAATCCACCTAATACCATGTTGTAATATTTTAGATGCTTACTCATTGAGCGGATAACTCTATTTACTCTAGAATAAAATATGCCAATAACAATGAATGGAATCCCTAAACCTAGTGAGTATACAAGTAGTAAATTAAAAGCAACAGACGGAGTAGTAGATGCAAGAGTAAGAATTGTTCCCAATATTGGTCCAACACATGGTGTCCATCCAACTGCAAATGCAAGTCCAAAAACAAATGACATTGGATAACTGGCCTTATTCATTTTAGGAAAGAACTTCTTTTCCATGTTTAGCTTGTTGATCTTTGTAGATAAGAGTAGGAAAACTCCAAAACCTACGATGATAATTCCTCCAACCTGATTTAAAATGTCTACAAATTCTCCAACTGCAGAGCCTAGAACGCTGTTAATTATTACTCCTAATATTGAAAATACTGCAGAAAACCCTAGAACAAAAAATATTGAATTTAATACAATGTTGGTTCTGTTTACTGCGATTGTTTTGGAATTCCCCTTTTGATTTAATTCAGTTAGTGTGGTTCCAGAAATATATGCTAGAAATGCTGGGATCATTGGTAAAATACATGGAGCTACAAATGAACCTAATCCTGCAAGTGCTGCCACTGCAAGTGTGATTTCAGTCATGAATTAATTTAGTAATTTTTCCTTTAAAGCATTCTTCCACATCTTTTCCAAAAGTTTACAATCCGTTTTTATCTGGGATTCTGTTAGTTTTAGTATGAATAAGCGATTCATTATAGTGGGAATTGCATTAGGAATAGTTATCACCATTGCCGTGATTGTAGGATCTCCTGCACTTGGTGGATTTGATGCTGTGCGCTAGTCATCTGAATTTTTTATGGGCCTTTTCAAAAATTTCAAGTGCTTTTTTAATATCCGTATATGATAGCCATGCTGTGACTGAGATTCTTAATCTAGCCTGATCTTTTGGAACCGTTGGATATCTGATTGGCTGAGCAAATACGCCATTATCAAACAAGAATTTGCCAAATTTCATTGCATTCTTTTCATTTCCAATAATTATTGGGATTATGTGAGTTTTTGAATTAATTTCAAATCCAATCTGTTTTAGTCCTTTGATTAGATGTTTTGTATTCTCTTCAAGTTTTTTCTTTTGTTTTTCTCTATTTGATTCAAATCTTTTAATTGAATAATCAATCAAAAATGAAGGAAGTGCGGATGTATAGATAAATGATTTTGATTTATTGATACATAAATCAATTACATTATTCTGTGATGCCACATATCCTCCAAATGATCCTAAACCTTTACTTAAACTACTAATGTACAAATCAATTTTTTTTGTAACATTGAAATGATTTGGTGTGCCTTTTCCATCTTTTCCAATTACAAAGTCCCCGTGTGCATCATCTACAATAGTGATTACTTTTTGTTTTTCAGCTAATTCTGTAATTTGTTTTAGCGAAGAAAAATCTCCATCCATGCTGAACACTCCTTCAGTAACTACAAACTTGTTTTTTCCTTTGATTTTCATTTTCTTTTCTAAATCCTCCATATCATTGTGTTTGTAAATCACTATTTTGGCATCTGATAATTTGCATGACTCGATTATGCTTGCATGATTTAATTCATCACTGAAAATTATATCTCCTTTTTTTGCAATTGCAGTGATTGCACCCAAATTTGCCATGTATCCTGTAGGGTAAACAAGACTACTTCCTTGTGATTTGTGATTTGCAAGAATTTTTTCTAATTTGTTAAATGATTTATCGTTTCCAGAAACAAGTCTGGAACTTGATTGTAATTGATTTATTTGGATTTTTGTATTTGGAATTCCTAGGTAATCATTAGAGCATAAATTTAGTAATTTTTTATTATTAATGGCAATTTGTGAACCAGTAGCTGTACTGTATCTTAATTTTCTATAGAGGTTGGCTTGTTTTAGATTTTGTAGTTCTGAATCTATAAAATTTAGTTTATGCTTGGAGGCCAATTTTTTCTATTAATTCTCTATCTTTTTTAGCCTCATTTCCACCCATCGTAAGATATCCTGCAGTGATTATTCCATTTGCACCACTTTGTAAAAGCTCTTCACCTGAATCATCTAGTTTCGATTCTCTTCCTCCTGAAATCTTGATTACTGATTCTGGTAATAGGAATCGAATCACTGAAAACATTCTCACTATTTCTGAATTGGGAAGATCAGTTTGTAATTCAAGTGGAGTTCCTGGCATTGGGACTAGAATGTTAATTGTTACTTCTTCAGGATATAGTCTTCCTAATTCTATTGCCAACTCTAATCTTTGCTCTCTTGTTTCTCCAAGTCCAATAATTCCACCAGTACATAATTCAAGTCCTGCGTCTCTAGCAATACCCAATGTCTTTAATCTGTCTTCATAGGTATGCGTGGTACAGATTTCTGAAAATTTTGATTTGGCAGTCTCTAGATTATGGTTGTATCTTTTCACATTGAGTTCTTTTAGTTTTTGTGCTTGTTCTGGTGTAAGAAATCCTAGGCTGCATTCTACACTGATTCCAACTTTATTATTAATTTGAGATATGATATTGCAAACTTTTTCAAAATCTTTTGCAGATGGCTCTCTCCATGCCGCTACAAGACAATATGATTCTGCACCTTCATTTTTTGCTTTTTGCGCTTTACTTACAACCTCCTCTGGTGATGGAAGTTGATATGTTTCTATTCCAGTATCGAAAAATGCTGACTGTCCGCAAAAAGTGCAATCTTCACTACATGCATTTTTTTTAATGTTGTTTAGTTGCTCCACATCAACTTTCTTACCATTAAAGTCGCGGGTAATTTCATTTGCACACCTTGCTAATTCTTTTAAATTTTCATCTGGTGTATTCAATAATTTTTCTGCGTCATCAGGTGAAATCCCTATTCCAGAAAATACTTTCTCTTGACACTCTTTGATAAATTCCCGAGTACTCATACTACCATTATCAAATATTCTATTTATAACAATAATGGAAATGTTAACCTATCATAAGTTAGGGGGTTAACAGTCAAATTACTTGCTTCTTTGCAGCCTGAATTGTCTTTATTGCCCTGCAAAGTAGTAATTCTAACTCTTTTTCGGAGATTGCCAAGGGTGGAACAAGCATGACAATATTTCCTAGTGTACGTAGGTAGATTCCTTGCTTTCTTCCCTCTTCGAAGAATATCTTGTTTATTGATTTTTTAGGATGAATTGGGGTCTTTTTCTCCTTATCTGTAACTAGTTCAATTCCCATGAGCATTCCCTTATGTCTAATATCGCCAACAATATCAATCTCTGATATTTCCTGATAAAATTTCTCAAATACTTTTGATGTTTTTTGAATTTTTTTAATTAGTTTTTTCTTTTGATACATTTTGAGATTTTGATCTGCAACTGCTGCAGAAATTGGATTACCCGTATAGGTATGTCCGTGGAATAGATGCTTCCAATCATTAAATTCTCCTAAAAATGAATCATAGATTTTTTTACTTGATAATGTTGCAGCCATTGTCAGGTATCCTCCGGTTAGCATCTTTCCATATGCAACAATATTGGGAATACTTTTTTGTTCTTCATATTGCAGCATAGAACCTAATCTGCCAAATCCTGTTGCAATCTCATCTAGCACAAATAGTACATCATATTTTTTACATAATTGACTGATCTTTTTTTGAAATCCTTTGGGATAAATAATTACGCCTCCAGCTACTTGTGCACCACTTTCCATGATGAATGCTGCAATGTCATTATCTCTTGAGAATCTCTTTTCAATTTTTTCTAAACAATGATTTTGATAATCTGAAACTGAGAATCCTTTGGGAATTCTGTATTTATTTGGTACAGGAAATTGTAATGTGGTAAATAGTTGTTTTTTAAATTTACCAAAAAATTCTGGAACATAACCTACTGACATTGCACCGAATGTATCTCCATGATATCCATTTTCTACGGTTGCAATCTTTGTTTTCTTTTTGTCTCCAATGTTTTTCCAATACTGTAATGCAATTTTGATTGCAATCTCCATTGCAGATGATCCATTATCTGAATAAAACACCTTGTGCATTCCAGGTGATATTTTTACCACGTTTTTTGCTAGGCTTTCTGCAGGCTCATTTGTAAGATTAAACATGGATGAATGCTGTAGTTTCTTACTTTGATTTATGATGGTTTTAACTAATTCTGAGTTTGAATGACCCCAAACATTGCACCACATTGATGCTACTGCATCTATTATTTTCTTTCCTTTAGAATCAGTTAGCCAAACCCCTTTAGCACTTTTAATCTCTTCAAATGAATCCCATTCTTTCATCTGGGTATTTGGATGCCAAACAAAACTAGTATTCAATTAGATATTCTAATCCAGATGTTCTTAATAATCAAACGATAAGATTAATCAGTCATATCTACTGATGTCTTCCATTGAAGTCATTATTTATCACAGGAACAGACACTGATGTTGGTAAAACATACATCACTGCTGGATTAGCAGTAACTCTTCGAAAAATGGGCATTGATGTTGGAATAATGAAACCCTTTGCTGCAGGCTCTGCTCAAAAAAAGGGTTTCAAATCTGAAGATGTTGAGATTTTATCTAAAGCTGCACAAGTAAATGATCCTGAAAATTTGGTAAATCCACAATTCTTTCCAATGCCTGCATCTCCTTATACTGCATGGAAAACCATGAAGATCAAACCAAAGATTGACTCTGTAATCTCTAGTTTCAAAAAATTATCAAAACTTCATCAAATACTGCTAGTAGAAGGAATGGGAGGTATAATGACTCCTATTCTTAAAGATTACTTTGTTACTGATTTGATAAAAGAGATGAAAATTTCATCTGTCCTTGTAACTAGAACTAAAGTTGGAACTGTAAATCATACAATAATGACAGTAAAGATGTGTGAAAAATATGGGATTCCTATCAAAGGAATCATTGTTAATGATTTTGATTCTGATGGTTACAAAACAAAAGAATTGATACGTGATTTGAAAAGTCTTACCGGCGTGCCTATTTTAGGAATAATTCCTTTTATCGAAGACATGGGTGATTCATCCATGTACAAAATTTTTAAGAAAAATCTTAACATGAAATTAATTTTAAAGTGATGAAATGGAATTAAAAAATTATATTTTTAAAAATTTGTGGCTACAAGTTGTATTTTCTTTACTCGTTGGACTAGGAGTAGGCTTGATTTTGGGAGGAGATCTGGGCATGGCAATGGACGATGATACTTTAGATTCTCTAATATCTTATTTGAAAATTCCAGCCAATATATTTTTGAGTGTAATTCAAATGATTATTGTTCCGTTAATTTTCGCCTCAATTGTTGTGGCTATTACTAATTTGGGCGCAAAGGATAAACTAAAAACTCTGGGATTGGGTGTTGGAACCTATTTTGTGATTACTACAACAATTGCAATACTTGTGGCAGTATTTCTTGCATCAGTTATATCTCCGGGAAGTATTCTTGATCTTACTTCTCTCCAAGAATCTCATGATCTTTCAGATGATGATCTGCAAATCAAAGATGGCTTTTCATTAGATGACATTCCAAATGCAGTGTCTAACATAATCCCAAGAAATCCCATCTCTTCATATCTTGAAGGACAGATGTTTAGCATCTTGGTAATGGCACTTATTGTAGGACTATCAATGGCAGTTCTTCCAAAAGAATCAGTTAAACCATTGTTAGATATACTAGAAGCAATTCAAAAGATAACATTACACATTCTATTAATTTCTATGAAGATTGTACCGTTTGCAGTTTTTGGATTGATAGTTGGAATGGTTGCAACAGTCGGAATAGGTACAATGGTTGGATTGGGAGTATACATGGGAACTGTTGTTCTGGGTCTTGGAATAATGCTGCTGGTGTACACACTGTTCTTAAAGTTTGTAGCAAAAAGATCAATATCTTCTACATTTTCAAAATTCCGTAATCCTCAAACTTTGGCATTTTCAACTGCCAGTTCAATGGCTACGATGCCAGTTACATTAAAGACTGCTGAAGATGATCTGAACATAGATAACCGTGTCTCAAAATTTGTAATTCCACTAGGGACTACTATCAATATGGATGGAACTGCATTGTATCAGGTAATAGCTGTTTTCTTTTTGGCACAGCTTTTTGCAATTGAATTGAGTATGATCTCCATCCTAGTAATTATCATAACCTCACTTTTGGCTTCTATTGGAACCCCTGCTGTACCTGGAGCTGGTGTGATTGTGTTGTCTACGATACTAATCACTGTTGGAATTCCACCAGTTGGAATCTTGTTGTTACTTTCTGTAGATAGAATTTTGGATATGATTAGAACTATGGTCAATGTCACAGGAGATCTTACAGCAAGCTGTGTATTTGATAAAATTACACGAAACAAAATGTCTGAATAAACTGTATTCTATACTCGCAAAATTTTGAATTTATTTGTGCCGCCAACATTGCTAAATTGAGAAATCTCAAAAATTATTTTAGAAAATGTGTTGTTTTCTTTAGATAACACAAACAGTTTTTTCTTCACAGGAATATTTTCTGATAATACTACCCAGATGTTTTCCTTTTCTTGCTGAATTTTCTCTAACTGTGCTATTTTTTTGTTAATTACATTAATGTCTGAAGATTTCGGTATGCAAATTACTAGTGATTTTTTTTGATCTTTTTCTAATGTTTTGATATCAGGTATTACGATGTCTAACTCTATTCCTTGATAATTTATTTTTCTTTGACTTGTGATTAGTGCATTTGTTAATAAATAATGCAGTATTCCTGTTGCTAAAATCCCTACTGCCTCATCTTTTTCTGCCATTGAAATTACTTTATCATAGCAATTGTTGATAATATCTTCAATTATCAGATCAAACTTTTTCTCAGAAATTAACTTTGGAATTAATTCAGATTTTTGTATGTATTCAAATATGTGATCTTTAATTGGGTTTGATTCCTCTGACATTGTAATGGGTTTACTTATAATTCACTTGTATTTGGATTTACCCTGAAATCAGTTCTATTTTTCCTATAGGGTGCTTTGAAAGATCATTGTGGATTGTGGCACTTGGTTTTTCTTTAAAAGTTAAATCACATCTGTAACATTTCCATGCAACTGAATTCATGAATAAACTACTACTTTTGCTATAATAAGCAGGTGTGTGTACAATAAAACAAATAGCATTTTGAAATTATTTTTTAAATCAATGATAGCCTTAATTTTAGACCCAGAACATACTTGACTATTGACCAAAATTGAGGGTAAAAGGCACCGTGAACTTTTAAAACAAAAAGAGCATCTAGAAAAAAATCGCCCTCATGATATCGATGCTATGCGTGCATGGAAGCATTCTATGAATAAAATCCTCCAAGAGTTAGAATTATTCAAGTAACAACCACCCGAGCCACCTTTCTTTCTATGATTATTCTGTTTTTCAAAAATACACTGTTCTTTGAAAACAAGCAATATACAATTTAAAATTATTTTTATGAAATTTATTCATTAAAGATGTAGCGTCTTTCGCCTCTAGATTCTTTATCCGTATTCACATTAACTAGTACGAACTCTTTCTTTGAATGAACCATTGATTCTTCGGGAAGCAGTTTGTTTTCATGTAGTTCTTCATATTCTTCCCATGTCAATTTTCTTCTATCTCCAATCTCTGCTTCTAAATTCATATCTTTCACAATCTCTTTGTATTCTGGCTGTATGACTCCGCTGAATACCATTGCACTACTTCCACTTCCATAAGATCCAAATCCTACTCTTTTTGATTCTAACTCTATTCCTTTTTGGAATTCATACTCTAAACTACTTCTAAATCCTAAATACAACGACGCAGTATACAAATTCCCAATCATACTTGATGCAATTAATGAACTTGATAATTTTGATTCATACACTTCTTGATATTCACGAGTTTTTGTAAATAGTTTGGTAAATTCATGGTCTTTTGCCATAAACTCCTCATCAGCTAAGACCGATTCGATTGTGCCCCGTGGATCTTTTGGTCTGGGTTCTTCTACGCCAATCTCTTGTAGGATTCTTTTCCATCTTGGAAGTTGACGCCATTCATGTCTAACTAAATATGCTAATGCTTTCTTTCCCATATTGCTATATGGTAAATGCATATGGATGTAATCCATATGATCCAAAATTGTTTCACCTGGCTCTATTTTGATTAATCCTGTAGAAATAACTTTTTTCTTGTATGCCTCTAATGCTTTTCTAACTTGAATCATGTAAAGCAAATTAGAATATTGTCCGTGTACAATTGGTGTTTCTTTTCCAAATGGTCTGTAAAAATCATATTCGTCTTTAATCGATGTTGCTGTAACTTTAGGATCAAATGCTAACAATCGCGGATTATCATTAAGTAACATTACTACTGCTCCTGCACCCTGAGTCATTTCTCCACTAGAACCCATATCGTATTTTGCAATATCTGATACTACAACTAGGGCATGTTTTCCCTCAGATTCTCCTGCTCTAATCCAATTCGTATTGTCATACAGTGCATATGACCCACTAACACATGCAAATTTAGTTTCAACTCCTCCACAGTGTTCAAAAGCACCTTGACCATAAACTTGCTCAAGCATTCCGATAACATATGAGTTCATTGCTTTTGATTCGTCAAATGCTGATTCTGTTGAAACATATAATCTGCCAATGTCCTCTGGAGATAGTTTGTTTTTTTGCATAATTCTCAAACATGCATTTGCTGCCAAACATGCAGGGTCTTGATTTGCATCTACGATTGCCATTTGAGATACCCCTAGACCTTTTTGTAATTTTACCGGGTCAAGACCTCTAGCTTTTGCAAAATCTGCTGCATCAATATACAATCTTGGGATGTATATTGCAATGTCGTCAATACCAGCTGCCATAAGCTTCGCTCCGATATTTCATTAATAAGGTTATTGTGTAAATTCTAACTTACTAGGAAGGAAATTTTCCTAATATTATAAATTATTTATAAATAATTTGATCGCTATTTTGATTTTTCTAGTTCTGTTTCAAAAATATTTTTAAAAACTTCAAAAGGCTGAGCTCCGAAAATACGGGTGGTTTTACCATCAGGACCAATCACAAAAAATGCCGGAGTCCCTGTTAATTCCAGATCTCTTGCATCTTCATTACTTGCTAGAATTATTTGTGAATGCTTTTGACTATTCATACATTCAGACCATTCATTCATATCCAATCCTATTTCTTGTGCAAACTTTGCAAGATTGTCTGATGATGCCCATCCATTATTCTCCCCAGTCCAGTTTGAATATAATATATCGTGATATTCCCAAAATGATTTTTGATCATCGGCACAATGTGCACCATGAGATGCTGTAACTGAATCTGGACCAATAATGTTGTAATCTTTGAAAATCATTCGTACTTTGCCTGTATCTACATAATTTTTCAAAATATCATCCTCAGTTGTATGAAAAAACACATTACAGAAATGACATTGATAATCTCCAAATTCTACTAGTGTTACTGGAGCATTTGGATTGCCAAGAATTGGTGATCCATTTGACAAAAAGGTATTCATTGTAATTTTTGCTGGACCTGATTCTTGGATTTGTGGAGTTGACTCTATTGTTAATTCTGTTTGATCAGTAATTCCCTGAAATCCTAAAAATACAACAATTATTACTGCTGATGCGATTGCTGCACCTATTCCAAGTGATGGACCATGTATCAATAAAAAAATAAAATCTCTGACACATTTAGTCTTTTGTGCTATCTAAACTATGATGATTTTCCATCATCTGATGGTTCTCCTAAACTAAATACCTGTAATAATTTAGATGATTTTGAATTTTCATTTTCTGCAGTAATACTTACTGTTAGTGTCTCTCTTTTTGAATTCTCTGGAATAAAATATTCTGTTTGAAACAGACCGTTTTCATTTGTAATTCCGTTGGAAGAGAAAATTTCCTGATTGTCTTCATTTACTATGGTGACTTCGATGTTTGTGTTTAGAATATGTCCATAATTCTGGTAAAAATCATTTAATTTGTTTTGTTGTTTATCGTAAATTTTGATATCTAACTTTACAAATTTTTCTGAATAAACCCTTTGAGTATATTGAACTAAAATTGCAAGATCCTCCTGTTTTTCAACAGTGTTTTGAGTTTCCATGGTTTTTTCTATGAAACTTAGACTCACAAATTTACCATTAATGAAAATAATCCCTTTAGTGTTTATCTCTTCATCTATTATTCTAGAGTATGTGATGTATGGGAATCCTTCAATCGTTAGACCAGATACTCTGATTATGTTTCCCCCAAAAAATTCTCTAATCTCCACATCACTGCTTATTTGAAATTGATTTTCATCAGTACTGAACTCCCCTGTCTGTAAAAATAGGATGTCACTTAGAAGATCCACTTCTGCGTAGACATAATTCATTGAAATTGTAGCACCTATCAAAATCATTAGAATTACAGATGTTGTAAAAAAATTGATCATTATGCCAAAACTAAAGGATCATTATTTTATAAACAATTATTATCATTATTATTAATCGGAGTTTATTATGCAAGCTAAAAGTCATGTTGTAATTGTAGAGGATAGTCCAGCTATTGGCTTTCTTTTAAAAAACTATCTTGAAAAATTAGGCTATCATCATATTCATACTTGTGATACTGGTGCAGTTGCCATGGCTACAATTAGTGATTTGATTAATCAAAAACAAGCTCCTATAGTATTACTTGATTATATGTTACCTGATATGGATGCACATTCCTTACTTACTCAAATTTTGGAAAAGCAGCCCGACATTAGAGTAATTTTAGAAACGGCTACTGAAAAAAGCGATGAAGGGATCAAAGATCTAATTCGTCTTGGAGTATGTCATTATATTGAAAAACCAATTAGGTTTGAGAATTTAAAATCTGTTATTGCTACCATAGAAAAAGAAAACTCATTTTTCTCAAACGATTCTGAAATTTCTGCTGAATCTAAAACTAATGATGATGAATCTTCATTAACACTTGAAGAAAAAATTGAACGCGCATTAAATTTGGTAAAACAGGCAAGTGTGAGTAAAATTGAAGATATGGTGGATCGAAATGATTCTACCGTAAAAAAACATCTTGAAAAATTAGAAAATGATGGAAAAATTATACCTGTAGATGAAATAAAAGAAATTGCATGTAATAGCTGTAATTCCACAGATACTGAACAGAGATTTTTTTGCCCTTCTTGTAAAAGCTCAGACTTCAAACTAGGGAAATTAATTGAACATTATGATTGTGGAAATATATCTGATGAAAATTCTTATGAAAAAGATCTTTGCCCCAGTTGTAAAAAAGAAATTAAAGCATTAGGAGTTGATCACAGAGTAATGCAAAATCATTACATTTGTAATGAATGTAATGAGTTTCATTCAGAATTGTCTATGGAATATGTTTGTCTAAAATGTGATAGTAAATTTCCTCTTGAAAAATGTAAATGGAAAACAAGCAAAATCTACAAAGTTGTTAATATGTGATGATTCCCTGTTTTACTAAATATTCAATTCCTTGAACAAATGTCTTATCATCTATAGTTCCATCTGCCCACCATCCGGCATTATTTTTTATCCATTCAGGTACATTTTTCGTATCTTTCTGTGATTGAGATTTTTCTGAAACTTTGATGATTCCCTGTTTTACTAAATATTCAATTCCTTGAACAAATGTCTTATCATCTATAGTTCCATCTGCCCACCATCCGGCATTATTTTTTATCCATTCAGGTACAAGAACTATCAAATTTGAATTTATATTTCCAATTTTTACTATTTTGTATCCCTTATCTTTGAATTCCATGATTAATTTTTCTAATTCATTAATTTCCACTTGGTTAACTAAATTGACATATGTTGAATTTGTTATTGTTGAAAATTCTTGTGGGTGAATGGAAATTACTGCAAATCCATAATTGCTGATACTTTGTTCCGATTCTGCAATGATAATGTCGTTTGAAATTCTTTCAAAAATATTTGATGATGGATTATACTTTCCAGTTGATGTAGTTTGTGGAAATCTGTAAAATTCTTCATTTTTAAATTCAAATGGAGGTTCATCCCCGTTGGTTAAACTAGAACTGATGTGTGTGATACTGTTTTCTTTTAAAATGTTGAGTGTATCTTCATTAAATTTATTATTTGGTGGTAGGAATACTTGGGGCCTAATATCTAAAATTGATTCAATAATATCGAGGGATTCTTTAATATTTTCACTTTGTTGTGTTTTATCATAATTTGTAAATGATGTTAAACCAATTCCTCTAGTTCCTACTTCTAAATATTGTTCTTTATTTTTAGTGGCATTATCAATAAATCCAGAAATTTTTTGATCATTGCCAAATGCATTTGCAATAATTCCAATTGTCAATGGAGTTTTATTTTCAATAAATGTCTCCATGATGTTTATTTGAATATCATTTAACCAATAATCTTGCACATCGTCTAGTCTAAATGCAACACAGTTACATGAGTCTATTTCTTCCTTTATGGCTACTTCTTCTATGACTCCTTCGTCAATATCTATCTCAATACTTTCTATTTGTTCAGATGTTTGGTTTTGATTAATTTTAACATTTTTAGGAATCACTTCTGATAATTTCACTAGTTTAGCGTCCAATTTGGATACTTCATCCAATAGTGCTCCTAATTCATCTAGTGATTTTTGATTTGGGATGCTGTACTCACCTTCTTCATTTAGGGAAAATTCTTGTGGATGCATCATAATTATTGCATACCCTTTATCATCTACGTTTTGCATAATTTCTTGTTTAATGTGTTCTTTTTCTTGTAATTTCCAATTTACACCATCTAGTAGAACACCCGTTTCTGTAATTGCTGGAACATTAAAAAAAATATCATCTATATTTTGTGTTTTACTATCTCTATCAATATGTGAAACTAAATGTGTGAATCCATTTCTTTTTAAAATATTTACAGTGTTTTCATTATACAGATTTTGTGGGGGTATGAAGGCTTTAGGGGTAACTCCAAATATATCAAATATTTTGTTATTTGTCATAACTATATTATCCTCTTGAATCTTTTCATCAAAATTTGTTAGTGCATCATTATTCCAACTATGATTTACAATCTCTATGTTGTTATTTTCTAAATTTTCTTTTAATACGGTAACAATTTTTTCATCACCCCCGATTAAATTACCTATTACTCCTACTGATAATGGAATATTTTTTTCAGAAAACAGATTGATTATTTCTATTTGAGCATCTGCTAACCAATAATCTTGCACATCATCAAGTCTAAACGATATGCAATTACATGAATAGAACGGTTTTTCCTTCTTGAGGACTAGTTCAGAATTTTTATAAATACTAAACTTGTTTGAATCCCCAATTATTTGAATACTCTTTTCTGGCCATAACTTATCATCCATTTTTTTATCTGAATTTATTTTAAGGGTATAGACTCCAGTTTTAAGATTTGAAAATTGTGCATCCCCTCTAAAACTCAAACTAGATGAAGCTACTTGTTCTCCATTTTTATCTAACATTATTATCTTATAATCCCCATCTTTTGAAGTCATTTTTTTAGAACCATCAAAGAGATTGACTGTGATTAACTCCTCAACTATTTCTGAAATGTCGGTAACTATTTTCTGATCTGTTGCTAATCCTGCTTGCACTTGAATTGGAAAATATGATGTAAGAAATATTTCATCTAAATATACATCGGCAATGTAATGATCACCCTCTTTGGTAGTTGATTGAATCCAATACCTTGTTGTTTCACCTAGATCATTGGTTAAGCCCCGTCCTATTTCTGAACCGTCTATAGATTTTAGAATTACAGTAGCTCCATTTATTGGAATTTCTCCATTTTTATAAAATACTTCGAATTGAATTCCTCCAGAAATTGGAATTGATATGTCTACTTTTTTAGAAGTTTTTTCAAGTTGCACATACTCGACATCTCCAAAAATTCCATTTGCATAAACTTCAATTTTATACCGATGATTTTCTGGAACTGTCATGAAATCTGGATTACTTAACATGTTTTTTTCTAAAAGCGGCTCTTTACTGAAGTCTTGATATACTACTAACTTCATTCCATTAAAATCTGCTCTGTCTCCATTGGTATATTTTATTTCAACTTCAATTGTTTCTGATTCTTGAGCAAAAATACTATCTGTATAATTTACAAATAGCAAAACTGAAAAAATTATGCTGAAAATAATTACCTTGCCCATCAAATCAAATTCCAACTCTTTTTGCACTTGTCCATGTTGCTTTTTTGTTTCGTAATTGCTCTATTATTGCTTTTAGTAGTAATGCATCGATAATCTGTTTAAACCCAAATACCAGAAATCCCGCATGCCATAACAACTTTGGATCCTCGTTATCAATTCTAATTGCTAATGCTGTCATTAAATAATGCACCACTGTAAAAATTAATGATATTTGAAGAACGTATAACCAATCACCTAAAACAACTCCTAAAATTGCATTAATAGCTGAAGTAAAGCCAATAATTGGTGTAATTACCATCCCCAAAAATAAATACGGTAGAGATAATCTTTGCAAATATCCGAATCTTGGATTTGTCAAAGCATCTGCATGTCGTTTTAAGACTTGCATGTTACCACGATACCATCTTTTTCTTTGTGCAAAAAAATCTTTGAATGTGTTTGGTGCTTCAGTATATGCAGTAGCTTTTGAGCTGCCTTGCGTAATTAGACCTGCTTTCAATAATTTTATTGTTTGATCAAAGTCTTCCACAATCGTGTCTTTTCCATAGGCCCCTGCTTCTGTCAAGTATGATTTCTTAAAAGCTCCTAGTGCTCCAGGTACTATTGTGATTGATCCAAACACATCAAATGCTCTTCTAACTATTTGAATTCCGGTGATATACTCTAGTGCCTGGCATTTTGTTAACCAATTTACCTTGTTTCTGACTTTGATATTTCCTGCAACAGCTGCAACATGCTCATTAACTTGGAATCCTTTTACAATTTCTTTTAGTGAGTGACGCCCAATTATTGTATCTGCATCAACAATTACAATGATTTCTCCAGTAGAGTAAACTATTCCGTAATTAAGTGCAGATGCTTTTCCGCCATTTTCTTTATGTAAAACTTTGATTTTATCTTTGAATTGATTTACAATAGTTAGTGTCTTATCTGTACTTCCGTCATCAACAAAAATTATTTCTTTTTTAGGGTATTTTGTCTCAATCATAGCTTCAATAGTATGTTGAATCACTTTTTCTTCATTATATGCAGGAATTATTATGCTGATTTTAGGATAGGACTTGATTTCTTCTTGGGTATCTTCACGATATTTACTCAATACAGCCATCGGCACAAATAACATTGTAGACCAAAATGTAATCGTCATTGCCCAAAGTAGGATTATTCTTACTGGGGACTCAAGTAAGGAATACCCTTCATATGCAATCATCGTGGCAATTAAAAATGGTGATCCTAACAAAAATAATAAAAATACAGACGGTGTCTTACTTGCGTAAACATTTTTAGAAAATAATTTCCCACTTGCACCAATCATATGATATACCGTTATTGCTCCTCCCAACCCCATGGCTATCATGCTTATGGGTCCTAACAGGAAAAATACTGAACCGATTAATACTGCAAAAATTGTTCCAGTTAAAAGTATCGAGATATGATCAATTCGTTTTTTAGGTTTCCCACTTGTTTCATATTCTTTTGAATTACGTCTCTCTGACTTTTCAAATTCTAATATTGACTGAATACAATTTGCATGATGCCATTTTTTTTTATATCTAATTGATTTTTCAATAAATTTAATTTCTTTATCACATGTTGTGCATTTTATTAAATTTGGATTTAGAAAAACTGTCTTATCTTTTTTAGGCATTTTTTTAGCGGGTTTTGAATCTTTAATTTTTCCTGAAATAGTAATTCCCAAATAATTTTTAAGATAATCTTTATCTGAATTTGAAATATCTTTATTTTTGTTCACTAATCTGATCAGGTATCTGTTTCTTTCAGAATCGCCTTTTGATGATTTTATGGCTTCTACTAGTTTTTTGATTAATAAAATTTTGTCCAATGTTGATTGTAGTTAATCCTTGAATTATGATTATATGTGATTTAGTCATCAAAACTTTCCTTTCAGTCTACTTTTTTACCATGCCTGATTGTTTCTCAGAATACATCAAATCCTAACATTTCAGATTCTTATTTTTTAATCATAACTGTAATGAATATACACTAGTGAATTTCACCATTCATTACAATGATTTCTTTTGAGCATAGAATTCTTAGTGAATTTAAAATTAAAAAAGCAAAAATTGATACTTTGTCAAATTATATTCTTAATCACAAAGATCAAAAAGGTATTGAGGCAAAGGAGACTTCAGAATTTCTTGATGTTTTAGTTGATGAGATAGATAAATTCTATGTATTGCACAGTGAGATCCTGTCAAAAAATGGAAAAAAACCCCATCATCTTTCACATTTACCTGATAACAAAAAATGGAATGAAAATATAGAGATTTTTTATGAAAAAAATCCTCGTAGACGCCCTAGAAAATAAATTCAGAATTCTGTTGAACTAATCTAAATAAATGGGTCAGATATAGCGGAATTATGAAGAAAGTCTTTGTTAATGGATATGGATCCATTGGTAGTAGAATTACTTCATTTCTAAAGGATGATCCCGAAATAACTGTTATCGGAGTAGGCAAATACTCTCCTGATGAAAAGGTGAATGTTGCAATTTCTAAAGGGCTTGACGTATACGTTCCAGCCAACAAGATTCCATCTTTTTCAAATTATAAAATTGCCGGTACTATTGAATCAGCACTTGATAGTTGTGATTTGGTAATTGATGCTGCCCCTGGAGGATATGGTTATAAAAATAAAATTAATCTCTATGAGCCCAAAAATATTCCTGCAATCTATCAAGGTGGTGAAACCGTTGTTGGGGATGAATCTGTTTCTGACTTGTTGTTTAATTCTAGAGTAAATTATGATCAGGCAATAGATAAACAACATGTAATGCAAGGAAGTTGCAATGTAACTGGAATGGGCAGAATTTTAGAACCACTACGTGCAAAATTTGGAGATAAGTTAATTCGGTTTGATGTGACTTTGATAAGAAGATGGGCCGATATTGAGCAAACAGAAAAAGATGTGACCGATACAATAGAAATGACTGAAACACCTCATCACGGCGATGATGTAAAAATGTATTTTGGAAAAGATGCACCACTTTATGTTAGAGCAATCAAAGTACCAACTAGACAAATGCATTTACACATTATGGATGTTAGATTCAAGGATATTGCTCCTAAACCCTCTGAAATCCATGAACTTTTTACAAATGAATTTGGCGTTGCAACTGTTTGGACTGCAAAAGGAACTAAAGATATTCGAGATTTTGCACAAAATATGGGTTTTAATTTTACTGACACAAACATGATTCATATTCATGCAAACATGACTGCATCTATTGGCGATACCGTTCAAATTATGTATTCTGATGATCAAACAGGTATAGTTATTCCTGAAAATCATATGCTTTTACAAGCAATGTTGTTTGGAAAATCTTATGAGGACTCCTTTTCCCATACAGAATCAATTTTTCATATGAAAGAAAAAAAGCAGAAATTGCAAGAGCGCTTTACTAAAGAATAAATTATTTTTTAATACGCTCTATTCTTATTTTTTCCGGAAGATTCTTTACAACTTTCTCAACAATTATGCGCACATTTCCTAACTCCAGTTTATCTCCCTCCTGAGGAATATCCTGTAATTTCTCATGTAATAACCCGTTTAGTGTACTATAATCATCCCCTTCGGGTAATTCTGATTTGAAAAGTTCATTAATTTTTTCAATCTCAATTTCACCTGTTGTGATTATTGTATCCCTGTCTATGGAATGAAAATGAATTTTCTCAGGTGAATCTGTTTCATCTTCAATATCTCCAAGAATTTCTTCGATGAGATCTTCTAGTGTTACTAATCCTTCAACTCCTCCATGTTCATCTATTACTATTGCCATGTGTGTTTTTCTACCTTTCATCTCTCTTAACAATGAAGTAACCATTTTTTCTTGTGAAACAAAAACAGGCTTTCTTGATATTTGTTCTAATGTTTTCATCTTATTGTCTGATTCCAGTTCTCTTAACACATCTCTTACATGAATAAATCCCACAATATCATCATGCGTTTCTCCATAAATTGGAATTCTGGAGTGAGAATTTTGATTGATTATTGGAAGAGCTTCAAATAGCAGCATTTTTGCAGGAAGTGACTGCATTTTCATTCTAGGGGTCATAACTGCACGAATTACAGTATCATCAAATTCTAATGCTCTATGAACTAAATCCCTTTCATGTGATTCTAAAGCTTCATCTCGATGGCCTTGATCAATAATCCCTTTAATTTCATTTTCAGTTAATGCAGGCGGGTGATAATCACTCCCAGTAATTCTGATCATTACACGTGTAATTCTCTCTAATATCCAGACTATTGGATATGTAACATAACTAAAAAATAATAGAATTCCACTTGAACGAAGTGCAACTTTGGTTGCGTTAGCATTACAATATGTTTTTGGAGTAACTTCGCCAAAAATAATAATCAAAAATGTCATAATTCCAACTGCAATCCCAAGTCCACTATCTCCGAACAATTTAATGGCAACCACTGTCGCTAATGCAGATGAACCGATATTGACTAAATTATTTCCAAGATTTACAGCTGACATCATCCATCCTGGATTTGATTTGAGTTTTTGAAGTGCCTTGGCACCACGTCGTTTTTCTTTTACTACTTGTTCTACCGTGGCCTGTGTTGTACCTACAAGTGCTACTTCTAAACCACTAAAAAATCCTGATAAGCCAATTAATCCTGCTAATGCACCAAGCTCCACCCAAAGTTCTACCATAATATCATCCTCACGAATATTTTAGAAATACACGAATTACTCATTTAGTTATTTTGCACCATCTTTTGGTTGTTTTAAATCTACAAAGCATGGATTTAACTCTTGAGATATCGAAATCTAAATGAATATTTGAGCCTAGATGTAGGCTTAATTTTTTGGGGGTTTTGCAAAAATGTTATTTGGATTTTGATGATACTCTACTGGAAGCATAGCATCTTTCTGTCTACCTGTTAGAATGCCCACTACAACATCATCTTTTTTGATAATTTCTTCACCAATAAGCTTCTTAACTCCAACCACTGATGCTCCAGATGCCATTTCACAATCAAATCCGTTTAACCCCACTACAGACATTCCATCAAGCATCTCTGAATCAGATACGGTGGTCACTACACCATTTGTAAATTCTAATGCACGTAAACCTTTCAAAATATTTGCGGGTCTTCCAATTTGAATTGCAGTTGCTTTAGTTTTTGGTCTTATACCCTCTTTGTCTAAATGTTCATAATACCTGGAAATTAACTCTGTATTGGGTTTTCCTTTATTCCATCTAAGCTCTTCGTTTTCAAATTTCCCATTATACAAATCTGATAATGTACTTGCTCCGTCTGAATTAATTACTGCAATTCTTGGGATTTTTTTTATCCAACCCCACTCATATAATTCCATTAATGCCTTTCCACAACTTGAAGTATTTCCTAAAGCTCCTCCGGGATAAACAATCCAATCCGGAGATTCCCAATTGAGATATTCTAATGCTCTAAATGGAATTGTTTTCTGACCTTCAATCCTAAATGGATTGATCGAGTTTACAGTATAACCCTCATGATTTTGAGCATCTTCTAATGATTGCTTTAATGCATCATCAAAATTGCCATCTACCTGTAAAATTTGGGCACCAAATTGATATGCTTGACTAAGCTTTCCTGGTGCAATTTGTCCTGATGGAATATAAACATCACAATCAATCCCTTCATTTGCAGCAAACATGCCTGCCGATGCAGAAGTATTTCCAGTTGATGCACAGACTATTTTCTTTGCTCCTACCATCTTTGCATGTGTAACTGCTGTTACCATCCCATTATCTTTGAATGATCCACTTGGATTGTAACCTTCTGGCTGTAACCATAAATTTTTAGTTGAAATTCCTATGAATTCTGCAGCTTTTGACATTTGATATGGTTTTGATTGTCTTCCTTCTGCACCATCTAATGAAACCAAATATTTTGAGCATTCTTCAATATTTTCAGTGTCTATTTGACAAAAATTTAGTAATTCCCTAAATCTCCAGACTCCACTTTCATTAAAAATACTGCCTTCTGAATTACGTCTTTGGTAAAATACTTCTTTCAAATCTGTTGAAGGTTTATTTTTGTATTTTACGTCTAATAGATGACCCTCTGCACATTGTACATTAGTACTATCTATTGTATACTCTAAACCACATTGGGGGTCAATACATTTTAGATACGCATCTCCCTGCATTGTCATATCAAATAATTTGTGATAATTTAAAGCAAATGTGTAACTTTTAGACCTAGTAAAGCTATTTTTCCTAAACTTTAGATTAGATACAACTTACAACTATTTGTGGTAACATATAACGATCATCTGAAAAGTATCCTGACTCAGACACTTGAATCTTACAATCGCCTCAAAGAAATTCAGGATAAGCCAGGAGATCTTGACTATCTCAAAAAAGAAATGTTGAAAATAAATGGATTCCTTAAAGTAATTACAAATAAAATAGATGCTGAAAAGATTCCATCATCTGATTTTAGACCCTTAAAAACTAAATTTCAGCAATATTTGCAAAATTATTCTTTTGAGCAGGAAATTGAAACTATGGTACCTCTATATTCTGATGATGTCCATAGAATAAAAAACATGAGATTAAAAATACTGGAGGCACTTGAAGATAAAAAAATGATTGACGATATAGATAGTTTAATGGAGAAAATATGATGGATGAAAAAAAATGTGTCTTGTGTGGATGCAAAGATCATAAATTATTTGGATGTTCAAGACACGTTTCAAAAAAATGTAGTTGCTATAAAGAACATGATTAATGTTAACATATTTTATTTTCTTTTTGGGCCAGATCTTTCATGAAAATTCAAACAACATTTGCATTCTTTTTCACGACATTCGGATTCACTATGATGACCACAAATACCGCATTCGCAACTTTTTGACATAGTTGGAATTATCCGATTTAGAATATATTTTATCTCCCAAATTTTTATGAGTTTATAGTCAAATGAGACTATTTTTTGGATTTTGATTTTTTGGCAGGTTTTTCTTTTGCTTCTAACTCTTTTTTAATTTCCTCGGCTTTGTTATCTACAGCTTTAATTATTTCTTGAATAAGTCCGTCTAGATCACTGTCTTCTGCAGGTGGTTCAACAGTACTTGCTATTTCGTTAATAGTGCTTGAAATCTCCGAACTCACATCTTCAAAACTTTCCGGATCTTCATATGCTGCATTATATAGTGATTTGAGGTTATTTACATGACCAATCACCTGCTCTGTTAACACTATTTTGTAATCTGTTCCGTTCACGTCGAATTCTTTTGAACTCATAATGTTTTTCAAATTCTTTTGTTTATAATGTTTTTCAGATGTTTGAAACTAAAACAATGAATATCTAGGAAATTTATAGAATTAAAATTATTATAAATAATTGACCAATAATTCTGAGAAAATTCTTCCAAATGATGTTGATTCTGATTATAGCTTACCTGGTCGTCTGGAAGAAAGCAATTCGAATATTTTTGTTTATGAAGAAAATAAACCAAATTCAAATGGCAGATCATATTTTTTAATTTTCATAGTTTTTATTGTTATTTCGTCTGGTTTTTACTTGTTTTATTTTGTGAATCAGGAGGACATAGATTCGCAAATTATTGAAAGTACCCTAAATTTGACCCCTGAGCAAATATTGGTAAATCAATATGATGTTGGAGAATATGGTAGTGAACATGCACATGCAGCAATAGCAGTAATTGTAGGTGATACTAAACTAAACTTTGGCCTTTCACAATTCCAACTAACAAGTAAATACATTCACTTTGAAAATGAAAATCCCTACCTCATTCATAAGCATGCAGTTAACGTTCCTCTTGCAATGCTTTTCACATCATTTGGGATGGAATTTACTTCAGATTGTATAATTTTAAAAAATAATGAATCCGTAAAAAATAAAAAATTTTGTACTGAGGAAGGAGATTCGTTGATTTTTTATGTAAATGGTAAACAATTTACTTCTGACATTACACAATACGTGTTTCATCATAATGATCGAATTTTAATATCCTTAGGAAGTGAAGAATCAATATCAAAACATCTAAAACATTTAGAGTCTCTTGAAATATTTGATATTCCTAATAGAGTTCCTGAATATCCTGAAAATTCTATAACAATATAATCTAGATTATTTGTTTACCAGAACTTACCACTCTTTTTTAATGCTATTTTTGCATTGCCTGAAATTGTATCTAGTGTGTGCTTATCATAATTTGTATTTGTAAAATCTGCTGAAGTAAATATTGCCCCTTCAAAGTTTGTATGCCTAAGATTAACTCCGCTCAAATCTGCATTACTCAAATCTGCGTTTCTCAGATCCGAATAAAATAAATCTGCACCATTAAGGTCTGCATCCCCAAGATTTACGCCATACATTTCTGTATCCCATAGTTTTGCATTTGAAAGATTTACACCTCTCATGTCTGCCCCTCTTAATTTCACATAAAACAAAATGGTGTTACTTAGGTCTGCCTCTCTCAAATCAGTACAACTCATATCTGCACTATGGATATCTCTATTTTTTAGATTTACTCCCATCATGTTAGAATCTGAAAAATTTCTTCCAATCAAATCTTCATATTCAAAATTTACTTTAGTGAGATTTCTTTTACGAAAAACATCTGGGGATTTCATTATGATTTAAAAATAAAAACAACACATTTGAATTTTACAACAAACTATTTTCTACTTTTGATTAAAAAACGATGTAATCTAATGCTGCTGCATCGCTGATTAATCTAGTATGTTTTGATCCTACTACATAACCATTTTTTACATCACTTGCAGGAATCCATCTGTTAGTAGATGTGTAGTGTCTTTTTTCAGCTAATTCTCTTTCGATGGCCTCGATATCGAATTCCCCTTCCTCTACTTGTTGAGTTGTCAAATGTTTTATAGTTACAAGAATTTTCGTTACTTTAACACGATCACCAAATTTCCATTTTGATGGAGGATTTTCATCAGATACTTCAAGCACTTTAATTTTCATTTGTTTATTTCCAAATGCATCATGACTGATCAATATCCTTTCATCTGTAAATTCTTCAAAACTAATGCGTGAATTTACTTCTGCGTCTGACACAGTTTCAAGCAACGCATCAGAGCTTATTTCGTTAGATTCTATTTTGGGTTTTTCTTCAGACAATATTTCTGATAACCCCTTATCCTTAAAAAACGATTTGTAAAAATATGAAATTAGGCACTAGTTCTTTGTTTTGTCTTAAAAGGCATAATACATTCTTTTAGAAATAGTTCTTTTCTTTTACCATCTATTTTTGCAAAAAATTTGCCATCATATGAGCATACACAGTCTGTTATCTCTAGGGATTCGTCCCAAATCTTGAAAAACTCTCTTAATTCTCGGGATTCATATTTTCCTATATCAATTCTTTTTTTTGATAGAAATTTGAACGCTAAAATCACATTTCTTTTTTTGTAAATATCAAAAGTCTTAATCCATGACAGACATCTTTCAATTTGATCTGCAGGAACAGGGAGGGAGGTACTAGTTCCAGATTTTGCCTCTATTGTAAAAATTGTACTGCTATCCGTATTTACAGCTAATACATCAGGCAATGCAATACTTGGGGAACCTAAACGAAATGCTTTCCATTCGTTAATGCTGTTGAATCTTTTAACAATTGTATCTTCCCACTGATATCCTCTTTGTCTTCTGGTTCTAGCAGCTTTTTGATTTTTTGTTGCTGTTTCCCGAGTAGTTTTTTGCCTAGTAATTGTAAATGACACTGCTTTTCTCCTCATACCTTATTCTTCTGGATATAGATATAGAAAAGAAGGTAATTACATAATAACTCAATAAAATATCAGATTAAGGTCATTTTCAAATCATCATTTTTATAATATGTGACATTATCAGTGTTGATTCAGAAATGAATTTCGGTGGCTATTGTTTTACAATGATTCTGAAGTCATCGAACAATCTAATTCATAAATACATCTAATTTTTAGATTTATTGTTGACTGAGATTATCATTGAAAAATTATTTGAGCAGCGTGATTTTTATCTAAATACTATCAAGCATTTAGAATTTCAACTAATAATGGAACCTACCGATGATGAAATAAAACAAAATGAACAATTAAAAAATATAACTATAAATGAAATCAAAAAAGTGGAAGAACAAATTAGTTTAATTTTATCAAAAAATAACTCTAAGTCACAATGAATTTATCTACATGTTGAATTTTGATAAACAATGTTAAGTGAAATTGTATCAAATTTGATTAAAATTAAACAAGAATTTGCAAAAAATTATACTGGCAGTGCTCACATTCAAGAGATAATCCCTTCTTTACCTTCTAATGAATTTCCACTTGATGAATATCATTTGAAATCACTACACGATTTTGCTCAGAAAAATCCCATCTACTTTAATTCATTTGAACAAGAAATTGCCGGAGTTCTTTGTATGATCTATGAAGGGGATATTAACGAATATTGGTTAAATAGCATTAAACATGGAACTAGCTGTCAACCCTTCTACCCTACATGGATAATGTCTGCATATATTATGTCATATTTTGCAAAACATTTTGGGTATGTTGAATTAGTTGATATTGGATCAGGTGATGGGAGAATTGCTTTTTGTGGTAGATTGTTAGGATTGGTTTCACATAGCATTGAAATTGATGATGTGCTGGCAGAATTACAAGAAAAAATTTGTAAACTAACAAATCAAAATTTTGATCCAAAATGTGCAGATGCGTTAGAATTTGATTACTCTCAATTAGATTTAACTCGCCCCATATTTTTCATTGGTGGCTTGCCCCAAATGGGTGGTGATGTTTTAGCTACGAATATCATTGAAAAGATTAATTCTATTTCTGATCTAAAATACAATACAGGTCTGGTTTTTGCTGGAACACATTCTAAAAGACAACTATCTGGGAATTTGGAAAATGGTGGATGGAGTTCACTAATTGAAAAACACCATCTTGATGTAATAAATACTGTTTCACTTCCAACCGTTTGGACCTTTGATCAAAAAATTGATACCCCTTACATTTACACAAAATTCAAGTAACTTCAAAAAAATAATTCCCTTTAATAATTCCGGATTTTACTAATTTCACTATTTGCCCAATCTTGGGACTATTTGACATTTTAGCCATCACCCTAATTTGATTTTCAAATTCAACAAGGCAAAAATACTCTTCATTTTTATGTGAAAATTCAATTATTCTACCCTCGACTATTTTTTTCTTAAATATAATTTCTCCAAAACAATGATTACAAAATTCTGATGGAGGCCAAATAATTTTTGAGCATCTCATGCATTCTGGAATGTAAAAATTACCTTGAGATAGCTCTGTTTCAAAATTCATTTTTCCAAAACCAGCACTGTTGAGGATGTGGCAGCTGCTGACATGTTGTGAATTAATCCTACATTAACATTATCAACTTGGCGTTTATTTGCTTTTGACTGTAATTGTTGTGTGATTTCTATAGTTTGAGCAATGCCTGTTGCTCCAAGTGGGTGTCCTGAACCAATAAGTCCTCCTCTAGGATTAATTTTGAAATTATTTGTATCGTGTAGATCTTTGATGGTGTTGAGACCTTTTCCTGCTTTTGCAAAACCTAGAGATTCCAGTGCCATTGGTTCGCAAACAGAGAATGCGTCATGAATTTCTGCAGTATCAATATCTGTAATTGTTTTGTTTGCCATTTTTAACGCAGTATTGCATGCCAGTTTAGTTGACTCCATTGAACTCAATGACATGTTTTTAGTAAAACCTGCAGAAATTGTTTTTTGACCAATTCCTGTAATCCACACAGGCTGTTCTGTATTTTTTTTAATAAGATCCTCTGAAGCAAGGATTATTGAGGCACTACCTGTGCAAGGTCTTGAACAATCTAATAATCTGAGATCATCTGTTAATTTTTTAGAATTAACCACGTCATTAACGGAATATGTTTTGTCTGACATGGCATTTGGATTTTCTTTTGCCTGCTTGTGATTTTTAACTGGCACAACTGCTAAATCTTCCTCTGAAATCGAGAATTCTCGTTTGTATGATTTTGTAAAAATTGATGCCCAATAAATTGGATGTTTGTATTCTCCTCTTGAGTTATCCCATTCTAATATTTGTCCGGGGCTATCATATCTTTCTGCACCTGAGATGAGAACCATTTCTGCCAAACCTGAGGAAATATAAGAATATGCAGAAACAATTGAATTCGTGCCCGAATTACACAAACTTTCAATTGAATGTGCAATTTTTGGCTGAACGCCAATCATTTCTGATAAAACAGGGGAGAGATATTTTGCGTTATTATTTGTAGATACTAAAACTGCATCCACATCATTTCGGTTAATGTCAGAATTATTTTCAAAAAGATTTTTTGCAGATTTGAGTAAGATAGATTCTATTTTTTCATCCTCTTTTGAAAAAGGTGTCAACCCATATGCTAAAATTCCTACTTTTTTCATATCACTCATCTAGAAATGTTTTTTTGAATAACCTAAATGATTCTGATACATTACCGATAGGATTGAATTGCATTATTGGTAAATTAATTCCTGAATTTCTAAAGTTTGTTAATTGTTTTTTACATTCTTCTGATGTTCCAGCTATTACTAATGATTGTAGCATCGAATCTGAAATTAATTCATGATTTGTTTTGAGACCTGATTTTTTATATTCTTCATATATTGACTCTGTTTCGTTTTTGAATCCATTTTTTGCCAAAAAATCTCGATATATTTTTCCCACAGACACATAAAATGCTAATGTCTTTTTTGCTCGTTTAATAGCATCATCAGAATCTTCCGAAACACTTGTGATTATCTGACATGTAACATCTATTTTTTTCTTTGATTGCATTTTAGAAATTGTATTTTTCATTTCATTAATTGGTCTTAAATAAAAAATTACACCATCACCAATATCCCATGCTAAATTCACCATTTTTTGATTTATTGCAGCTAAATAGATTGGAATTGATAATCTCTTAGGTTTTATTAATAATGTAAAATTTTTCAAATTGAAAATACTTCCTTTGTAATTTACTGTTTTTCCAGATACGGCCAATCTAATAATTTCAACATATTCTTTCATTCGCTGTATTGGTGTGTCGAATTTACTTCCGTGAAAATATTCTACTATTGGAACACTACTAGTTCCGAGTCCAAGGATCAATCTTTCATTAGATAAAATATCGACAGTTGCAGCACCCATTGCAATTGTTGAAGGACTTCTTGAGTAGATGTTGATGATTGACGAACCAATTTTTTGATTTTTTGTTTTATTTGAAACTGCGCCTAACATCGAAAAATTTTCCATTCCCCATGTTTCAGGCACCCAAATAGAATCAACATTAGTTTTTGAGAGTACCTCTGAGCATTCTAAAACATTGTTAATGGATAGTAATGAGCCTAGGCTGCACCCAATACGCATGAAAATACTCTACATGGCGGATATTCTAGTGTATCTGTTTACAAATGAGTTAATTTTCATTGAGGTCGAGTATTATGAGAACAGATGTTCAGTCAAAATATTGACTGAACAATCATTTGTTGAAGAACTCCCTAAAGTTCCATCATTTTGGAATAATGCCACAAAATACGCATCCATAAGCAAAGATGAGTCTTTTGTTGAAGAGGTAGCATACATGATGGTTACGCTTCACAGAACTGGCGCATAAAAATTATTTTTTATTTTATTATTTTTTCTATCTCTAAAGAACATTCTTCCATATCTTTGAATGAATCTATAGAGTACCATTTAACATTTTTAAATTTAACCGTGTTTAGTTTGCCTTTTTTAGCATAATCTGGAAATACTGTTTTTTCTATATCTCCTTTAGAGGGTAAGTCTTTTAGAATTTCTTTTTCCAGATAATATATCCCTGCATTCATCCATGAATCTGTAATTTCTTTTTTCTCTCTAAATTTTATAATTTTATCATCATTTGTTTCTAATATGCCAAAATTTGTTCGCAGTTCAATTGATGCAATTGCATTTGATTTATTTTTCAATTTATTCAAATCTATGTTTGTTATAGTGTCTCCATTAATTACAAAAAAAGATTTTTCATTAATCATTTTACCTGCTTTTTTAATAGCTCCTCCAGTACCTAGTGGTGTTTTTTCAACTGAAAATTTAATTTTAATCCCTATTTTTTTTACATTAAGGTGATTTTCAATTGTTTCTTGTTTGTAGCCAGTACAGATGATTATTTCATCTATCCCAAATTTTTTCAGATATTTAATTTGCCATTCAATTATAGGGATATTTTTTAATGGAACCAGGGGTTTTGGCACATAATCAGTTATTGGTCGTAATCTTTTGCCACGTCCACCTGCTAAAATTATTGCTTTCAATATACTTGGCTTATTTTTAGAGTATATGAAAATTCTCTATTTTGTTTTTTTAACTTCATCTTTTTTTACAACCTCTTCCATTTTCATTGCAAATTCATTGTAAATTTTTTCAAGATCTTTTAGAGGCATATCTATTCCAAGCATTTTGATTGTTTTCTTCCATGATTCAATGTATTTTTCATCATCTAATCCTTTTCCAAGTGTTTCAGCAATGGAGTGTACTCCTTCTGTTTTCCCTAATGCATAAATTGCAATTTCTCTGTCTGTTGGCATTATTTTAGTCATTTTCTGTTAGATAGTAATGTAGTTCAGTATAACATTCTACGCAATATTCTTGAAAATCTGTATGATCACAATCATATACTTTTTTGACATCATTTTCACATTTTGCACATGTAGGCATGGTATTTTCAATTAGGATTTTGAGATTTTGATGGCGCCTAAAGCTAATTGAATTGCTGCTGGAATAAACATCATTACCATCGATGAAATTGGATCTCTGTCTGAAGATTCAGCTGCAGGTGCTGGGTTTACTAAAACTACTATTCCACCAATAACGATTAAGATGCCTGAGATAATTATCATGACTCCCAATCCCTTTGATGGTTCTTTTCTAGAAATGAAAAATGCAATTATTGGCAATATTAGTGCAGGCCCTCCAAGACCCATTCCCCTTTGCATGTGATCTAAGGGTAAAAATCCATGATCACTATCTGATGACATTGCAACTGCTACATCTGCAGCATAAAGTACAAGCAATCCTATTGCAATTCCAGTAAGGATTAATGAAATAGTTAGTGCCATATAGGATTTTTTTCTTCACAATTAATAAACTTAATCAGATTGATTGCACTACTGCCCTATCTTTGAGAGTCTCAAGTTTTTTAATTAATTCATCAATAGATTCACCTTTACTTCCAACCAGATTTAAATGACCTAGTTTTCTTAGCGGTTTTGAAATTTTCTTGCCATACATTTTCAAAAACAAATTGTCCTCTGAAATTTTAAGTGGTTTGTATTCTCCTTGAAATTCTTTAGATCCTAGAATATTGTACATGATGGTGTTATGAAGTAATTTGGTGCTGCCTAACTCCAATCCTAAAATTGCCCTAAGATGCTGTTCAAATTGCGATGTTTCACTAGATTGTAAAGTATGGTGTCCTGAATTATGAACTCGTGGAGCTATTTCATTAATTATGACATCATCATTTGTTGTAACAAACATTTCAATACCAAATGTTCCTGCACCTTTTAGTACAGCCATTGTTTTTTCTGCTATTTGTTCTGCTTTTTTTGAAATATTTTCTGAAACTCTAGCAGGAGCAATCGTTTCTCTCAAAATACTTGTTTCATGTATGTTTTCTACTAATGGGTATGTCTTAATTTGACCTTTAGTGTTTCTTGATGCAATTACTGAAACTTCCATTTTAAATGATACAAATTTTTCCAAGAGTAATGATTGTCCTTTGAAATAATCATATGCTGCTTGTATTTCCTCTTCTGAATTAATTTTATAATTGCCTCTGCCATCATAGGCATCCCGACGTGCTTTTAGCATTGCAGGATATCCAAATTTTTTCAATCCTTCTTTCACATCATCAATATTATTTATTTCAAGAAAATCGGGGACTGGAATATTGTTTTTTAATAAAAATGATTTTTGTAAGAATTTGTCTTGGATAATTTTTAATGTTTCAGGTGATGGGTTTATTTCAGCTTTATTTTCAACAGACTTTAAGACGTCACTATCTCCTGATTCAATTTCATAAGTTATGATATCTGATTTATTGGCTAAATCAATTATGGCATTTTTATCTTTAAAGTCAGATATGATCTGCTCTGCACCTACTTGTGATGCAGGACAGTTCTTTGTAGGATCTAAGACAATAATTTTTGATATATGTTCTGGCATTTTTTTTGCTGCCTCAGTGATCATCATTCCAAGTTGTCCCCCACCAATAATGCCTAGAACTTTTGCCATTACAACCACATCAAATATCGATTAAAAATAGGTAATGTTGATTTGAACAACTTTGTCGGATTTTTTCTAATAGTTATAGATAATTAGTCTCATGTTTTTTCTATTATTATGACATATTCCAAAAAACCATTAGTTGGAATAATCATGGGTTCTAGTTCAGATAGTAGAGTCATGCAAGGCGCATCTGAAATATTAGATCAATTTAAAATCAAACATGAAGATCAAATTGTTTCGGCCCATCGTACACCTTCCAGATTAGCAGAATATGCACAACATGCAGAAAAAATGGGATTTAGTGTAATTATTGCAGGAGCTGGTGGCGCTGCACATTTACCTGGAATGATTGCGTCACATACTGTAATCCCAGTAATTGGTGTTCCCATACTAGTCTATAATGACAAACATCCAAAAAAAAATGACGCATCAAAATTTTCAGCATTTGGTGGGTTGGATTCATTGTTATCAATCACTGAAATGCCATCAGGTTCTCCAGTTGTGGCTGTTGGAATAAACAAAGCAGGAAATGCTGGAATTTATGCAATGAAAATTCTTGCAAATCAATTTCCAGAGCTAAAAAAGAAGCTAAAACTGCACAAATCTACACAGCATAATTCTGTAATTAAAGAATCTGAACAATTAAAGAAAGAAGGCCTTTCTAAATTTGCCAAAAAGAAATTCAAATAATATCAAGTCATTAATTTGAATTGAATATTTTTCTTCTTTAGAGATTCAATTAATAGATCAGCTTGTGCCTGACCCTGTGTTTCTAGACTTAGAGTTACACCAGCAGAACCTGCATTGATATGTGAACTAAGTCTGTCATGGACAACCTCTACAATATTTGCATTTGCAAGTGTTATCTCATCTACAATTTCTTTGAATGCTCCAGGTCTATCTGGAAGTAGTATTGATAATTTCAACAATCTGCCCATTGCTGCAAGACCTTTGTCTACAATTTGGCCTAAAAGATACATGTCAACATTACCTCCTGCCAAAACAGCTACAACTTTTTTTCCAGGTGACGGTTTTTTTGAAATAAGATATGCCAAGCTTACTGCTCCAGCAGGCTCTACTACAAATTTCATGCGTTCCATCAATAGAAACATTGCTTTTGTAATTTCAGTGTCATCTACTAGAACAATTTCATCAATCAACTCTTTGATTATTCCAAATGTTAATTGCCCAGGAACTTTTACTGAAATACCATCAGCAATAGTACGTGCCCCTCCACTTGATGTGATAGAACCCTGTTTTAACGAATCATACATTGAAGGAAATGATCTTGATTGAACGCCTACAACTTTAATGTCTGGATTTTTTTCTTTTATTGCAATTAGAGTTCCCGCTGCTAATCCACCACCACCTATCGGTACATACACTTCATCTGCATCAGGTAAATCTTCAAGAATTTCTAATCCTATCACTCCTTGTGCTGCAATTATTTGAGGATCATCAAAAGCATGAATCATAGTTGCTTTAGTCTCATTAGCAATCTCATGGGCTTTAGCTGAAGATTCATCATAGTTTATTCCTTCAAGGATTACTTTTGCACCATATCCTTTAGTTGCTGCTACTTTTGCAGGAGATGCATTTTTTGGCATTACTATGGTGCAAGGTATTTTTTCCAATGATGATGCAAACGCAACACCTTGTGCATGGTTTCCTGCTGATGCTGCAACAACACCGTATTTTTTTTCTTCATCTGAAAGTGATTGGATTTTGTAATATGCTCCACGAATTTTAAATGAACCTGTTTTTTGTCTAAATTCTGCTTTTAGATATACATCTGATTCAGTTAATTCACTAAATGTGCTGGAATGTATTAACGGGGTCTTCCTAATTTCATTACCTCGTAATGAATTTGCCTTTACAATTTCATCATATGATGGATTCATTGGAAATGTTGCTATTGATAAGCCGTATTTGACTTCTTCTATAGAAAAATTACAATTTTAGTCAAATTTTGTGCTGAAATTTGCAGGAATGCCTAAATAGTTCTAAATTTGTGTTCAAATCATATCAAGGGATCGGAACTCCCCTTTGAGAAAATTCTCATTTTCCGGTTCCTTGATCTTAATTCAAAACACGTTCTAATTCATCTAAACGTTTCAGAATACTTTCTTTAACCGAGCTTGACATTTTTCTAGCATCAAACAATCCCTCTTTCATTTCGTTTTTGACAAATTCTAAATCAATTGTACATAAACAACCTTCCTCACCCGATACTAATCTGGAGTCGTCAATCATTACAGGACTTGTTTGGTATGTTTCAACTAAGAGAGAGTCTAATTCGTTAAACAGCAAAGATTTTTTTTCAGATAATTTTTTAAAATCTACTCCCGCATCTTTTTCAATTTCTGCATACACTTTTTCTCTAAACTCATCATTTTCGTAAAATACTTCGAATAATTTTTGATGATCAAAATCTTTGTATCCCATTTCTTTTAGTTTATTCAACACAAATTGATCGCTGTTATCTGAAAGTTCTTGTTCTTTATTTTTAGTCAAATCTACAATCTGGGCTAATTCCTTTTGAGTGTCAATTACCCTTTGATCTGGTTTGTAATATAATAAAACATGAAACTGTAATGATATGTGGCCTGAGATCAAATAACTCCCTTCCATAATCTCAAATTTTGTAAAAATTCTCCTCAAATCTTCATTATTTGAAATCGACACATCATGCACAGACCAATCTTTAAGAGAGTCATTAATTTTTTGAAAGTAATCTGTAATTAGTTTAGGATCAAATGTTTTTTGTTCAGTAATTGTTGAATCACCTAACATTACTTTTATGTCTATCATTTGTGTAAGTTGGGAGATCTTTTCTAGGCATTTTTTTTGTATGACTTCGTTTTTTTGATTCAGCAATTGTATGAAATCATTGGGGGATCGTGTTCCTAATCGCACAAAAATAAACAAAATATTGCTCTCCTTAAACCTTCATCAATCTCTAAATATTCAAAATGGGTATTTCAGGCATGGCTAAAATCCCTATTCAATGCATTCATTGTAATGAAGAAATTTCTGAATATTATGATGAGACCTATAAGGGGGTAAGAGGAAAATGCATTTTCTGTGAGGTAGATTTTCCATTAGAATGAGGATATAGATGACTGAAAAAAATGATAAAAACCAAGAATTTGACAAGTCATCTCACAATAGTGATGTAGTAGATATGCTTCTAAGCAAAAATGAAGATAGCGTAGTTGATTTTGAAACAATGATTCTAGAAACCCAAAAACGTGTTTGGGGATCTCTCAAAAAAGGCTATGAGTATTCTGGAATGGCAGATGAATCAGAGAAATTTCTAAGAAAAAATGTCTTTTTAAAATTAGATATGGTTGTTTTGTATGTAGATTTGGTTGGTTCAACTACGATGACATTGGAAATGCCTGCTGAAAAAATTGCCATTATTGTTAGTTCGTTTTCCCAAGAGATGGCGTCAGTCATTAGACAGCATCAAGGTTATGTGTTGAAATTTGTAGGTGATGCTGTAATTGGGTATTTTGTTGCTGAAGGTAATTCGTTATTGGCAGCTGACAATGCTGTAAATTGTGCAAAATCAATGATTTCTGTAATTCAAAAAGGAATTAATCCTATTCTAAATCAATATGATTACCCAGATTTGATGGTTAAGATTGGAATCGATTTTGGTCAAAACATTGTTGTAAGGTATGGGGCTGATGCTGAAAACTCACATGTGGATTTAATGGGGCCTGCTATGAACATTGCAGCTAAAATTCAAGGAATGGCAAAACCTAATCAGATTTTAATTGGTAGTGATGTCTATCAAAAACTACATCCTACAACTCAAAAAAAATTCCTTGAAATCATTTGGAAAAATAATGAATGGCGATTTAGATCCAGAGTAACTGGAGAAATTTACAAAGTATACGAGTTAAAAGGATAATTTTTTAAAAAATCTTACACAGTGAATTTATCTGGACATTCAACATGTTCATAGTGATGTTCTGTAAATTTTTCTTGAACTACATAAATTACAATTTTGTGAAGATCTTTTTCTTTGATGTCTTTTTTGCATTTTAGACATGTCTTTTTCAAATCAATCATGCGTAATAGCGATCAAAATACCGAATCTATAAGGATCAGCGATCAGCTCAATTTGAGCAAAAACGCCTGAGGTTTTACAAAACAGTATATCAAACGCCTAAAGTAATGCAGAAATATGGCAAATTCAATGAATTTGTGTGGATGATATAGCAATAAAGCACTTACAAGACCTTTACGGATTAAATCCAAATATTCCGCATATGGCATTTTTATTCCCAAGACTACCTCCTGGTCTTACAAACCCTATGTTCAAAATTTATCAAAATCCTATGAAAGAGCAATTTCTAAAGAACGCAGGGACAATAAACCAAAAACTTCAAGGATTCCAACAAATGTATCAACAACATGCTGCAGGATTGCTTACCATGAATTCTGGAATAGTTCCGCCAGGTCACCCACTATATACAAGACAAAATTCTGTAGAAACACTTCAAAATGAAAATGACAAATTATTAAAAGAAAATTTGGAATTAAAGAAAAAATTAGATAAAGAATCAAAACCCAAAAATCATTGAATAAATTTTCAATTCAAAACTTGAGTGAGAATCCTTATTAGTTTCATAAATCAAATCGCTTTATGGTAAAAACTCCAGCTGACAAATGGAAAGATACCATAGTGAAATATAGAAAACAATGTCAAAGTATTCTAAAAATATCTAAAAATATCCGATATGCAGGGGTTGTTAATGCGTATGGTAGAACGCTAACTGGAATGGTTAAACCTAATCTTAAACCTTTACTAAAATCTGAACAAGTGAAGAATGAATTCTTCATCATTTCAACACTAATGTCATTAAGAAAAGAGACTGTTAGTACTGTTGGAAAACTAGAGCATGTGATTTTGCAGCATCAAAAAGTTACAATTGTAATATTGCAAAAAAATAATGTGACATTTTATGTTTCTATTGATAGAAAAGAAAAAGGATTGGATAAAATTCTGTCATCCATTAAAAAAGTAATCTAGTAGTTGTATTTTAATAAGAATCAAATTCTGTATAATTATGAATAAATCTTTAGGGGATTACAACGTAGCAAAGTCATCCTCAATAAATGTGAGAAATATTGTGTGGACAACAAAAAATTTACAAGAACCTGAAAAATTTAAAAGTAAAAAAAGTAGTTTAAGTAAAAAATCTTTGCCTACCAACATCATTTATGGTGAGAAACCACAACAAAATTTGAAAGTGGAAAAAGTTTTCAAAATTAATCAAGAGAATGTAGAGAAATTAAAATGTGAAAATAGTTTGAATAAAAAATTTCAAAAATCATCTGCAAATAATTGTAAAATCAAACAAGGTTTTAAAAGACCTGGACGCTAATATCATAAAATAAATTTAATCAAAAAGGATTTGAAAAATAAGAGATTCAGATTAATCTTTATCTAAAAAAGATAATCTAAGACGGTGTAAATCCATGGTATCCGCCAGTTTGTTGCTCCTTATCTGCAAAGTTTGGTTCAAACAATGAGATTAGATAGTCATCAGGATCTAAAATTACTGCATTTTTTCCTGCTTCGCGTTCAACAATATCGCGATGAATTCTAACCCCTTTTTCTTTTAATTCTTCAACTGCGGACTGAACATCGCCTACAAGGAATCCTATTGTAATCCCATTATCAATGGAACTTCCAACATGCTGTGCAGTCAATGATGCTGGATGTAAACTCAACATGGCTCCAGAAGTACCTAGGTCAACCCAAGATCTTCTTTGATTTTTGATTGGTAGTCCTATTAATTCGTGATAGAATTGTATAGACTTGTCTATGTCTTTTACAGCCAATATGACATTTCCAACTTTTTTGATATTCACAAATAGTCTACCTCAAAGTTGTTTAAATCCATTGTCATTGAACTTCTACCATGGTTTCAGTCCTCTCGACCCCACTGATTTTTTGAATAATTGTGGCAACTTCCTTAATCTGACTCAGTTCTTTGACATCAACTATTGCAACTGCGTCAAATTGTCCGCTTGTTGGAAATGAATCGGATATAGAAGATATTTTTCTGAGTCTTGCAGCTATGAGTTTTTTTGGTGATTTTACCAAAATTATTGCTCTCACCAACCAAGATTCACCTCCACCTCAATTAGAGTCTCAGTAGTTACAATATCTTTTATTTTTTTAAAATCAATCACCATCCCATTAATTTCATCAATATTTCCCTGTAAAATTACACTGATGTCTGCCCTACCTGTGACCACCATGATTTGCTTAACAATCTTCCTTTTTTTCTTTAATATTTCAACAACAGAATCTACCTTCCCAGGTTTCACTGTAATCAGACATAATGCACGCATACAAAGTATATGTTAAAGGATCGGATAAAGATTCCTAGTCAAAGGCTTCTTGAGATCTTGCTTCTTCAAGATATGCGCGTCTTTCCTCATTTACCTTTTCTTGATCAATTTCTATATCATCATCAACTATTACAATCCCCATGTCACCAATTGGCTCTTCTTTTGCTTTTTTACCCTTTGATTTTGTAGTTTTTGCTTTTGATTTAGAAGTTTTTCCAGTCTTGCTAGTTTTTGCTTTTGATTTTGTAGTTTTTGCTTTAGTCGTTTTTTTCTTAGCCGATGCTTTTTTTACATCTTTTTTTACTGCCTTTTTTTCAGCCATGAATGTCGAAAAACAAGAGTTTGCCTTGTTTTTAAAGATTTTGCATGATTAAACTTATTTCAAAAATTTACCTAAAGTCATTTTTATGATTTTTCGTAATTTCCATTTTCAATCTAATGAAAATTTTCCTATGATTTTGAAAAGATGCCAGGGGCGGGATTTGAACGCGCGACAGCCCGGTCTTCAGCCGAGTGCTCTCCCAGGCTGAGCTACCCTGGCACTTAGAAAAATGCAATCAGTTGAGGAATTAAAGTTTGTCTTTTTAGATCTTCCATAGAATGTCATCTTTGTTTTTTCTCTTATTGATTAAGCGGCTAACTACAAAAAGCAAATCAGATAATCTATTTAGGTAGATAATGCAATTTGAATTAATTTCATTTTTTTCAGTCAAATGAACTACGTGTGTTTCTGCTCTTCTAACAATTGTTCGCACATAGTGCAATTGGGCTGCTGCAATATCTCCTCCAGGTAAGATAAAATTAGTCAATGGTGGTAATTCTGATTCAAATTTGTCAATAGTAGATTCCAAGTTTTGAATCATTTTCAATGAAACTCTATTTTTAATATCATTTAGATTTGGATTTGAAAGATCAGCCCCTACCAAAAATAACTCATTTTGTAAAAGTGTCAAAAGATTAGTAATATCTTCATCTAATGAATTTGTCAAAACAACACCTAATGCTGCGTTAGCTTCATCCACTGTTCCATATGCAATAATTCGAGGGTGAGATTTGGATATTCGTAAATTTCCCTGAACTCCAGTGTTTCCGTCATCGCCTGTTTTTGTATATATTTTCAACAACCTTTCATGTCCGAATTAACTATTATGTTATTCGAAAAATATGAAAATTCATTAGTAGAATCACAATATTTTAAATCAATGATATTGAATTTTTTTAAAAATGTGGCAAATCTAAAAAATGTAGTAAGGCAAGGATGGGTTGACAAACTTTCCATAGATGACCCTGAATCCGTTGCAGATCATTCGTATTCTATGGCACTTATTGGTATGGTGATTTCTGATATGAATAATTATAATTCGGAAAAAATTCTCAAGATGATATTACTTCATGATTTGGCTGAATCTGAAATTGGTGATTTTACACCAAATCAATTAGATAAAGAAAAAAAGAAACAATTAGAAAATAATGCATTTACTAAAATAATTCAAGATTTGCCTGATAATTTACAAATAAAATACTCTGAAATTTGGAACGAGTATCAAGAACATATTTCACCCGAATCAAAACTGGTTCATCAATTTGATAGATTAGAGATGATACTGCAGGCTAAAATATATCAAAAGGCAGGTCATCCAAAAGAAAAGTTACAATCATTTTTTGAATCTGCAGAAAAAGACATTGTTGATAAAAGATTAAAAGAATTATTTATGCAGATTATTGATGACAAATAATTAAAAATGTCTGAAAGAAGTAAAGATGATCTAATTGATGCGCAGAAGCAAGTCATAGGTGTATTATTTGAAGTAATTAAAAGATTACAGGCAAACAATGATCTTGATGAAGAATATTTTAAAATAATTTCCGAGGATATCAAAAATGAAACTCGTCTTAATGAAATTATTAATGAGAGAACCGAAAACGCAAAAATTGCCGGAAGATTATTGGAGCAGTTGGAAGTTTAATTTCCACAACTACAATCATCATCAGAAATTATTCTCAAATGGGCTGTTTGCTGATACTTGTCTTGAACATAGTTTGAAAGATTAACTATTCTGATTCTAGAGTCCCTGCTAGACCAACTACCTTCGTTTTCAAACCAAAATTCAATCTCATCAACATCATACCGTTCATTATTTTCAACAAGTTTCTGAAAAATTGATTTAATCTCATCAACGTCAGATTCAGTTAATTTTGATTTGTCTTCTACCATGGTTGTGATCTCATTTAATTTAATGATCACATTATTGGTCAAAGGCATACTGTCAAAAAAGACAGGATTCTATAACTATCTTTTGAAGAGATATTGTTTTTATAACAAATCAATAACTTGAGAACATGCAATATTTTCAGGCTCTAAAATTAGGACAAAAACGAGTTGCTGAAGCAAGAGAGTATCTTAACAAATTAACTGATGGTAGAGCCATGCCTGCATTGGCATTATCCGATACAAAATCAAATGTATGGCAACCTGTAGGAGAGGAAAATTTGTATGCCTTTGTAGACGAATCAGCAGGATTTGTATTGACTGATAATAGCGGATACATACTAGCACTAGTGGATAAAACCGGGGCATCGAAAACTATTGTGCAAGGAGTAACACAACAACAAAAAGAAATCTTAGAAAAAACATTCAAAGAAGACAACATTTCAAAGTTCGAGGGCAAAGTAATTCTCCCCGTATGATCATAGCCTTAAAGAAAAACGTAACCTTTAGTTATCATAATGCAGAGTGAAATAAAATGAGTAAATTTTCACAAGAAATACAAGTTAGCGGTCATTTAATTGATTCGTCCATTCTGACTAAGATCTTTGATAAAATTATGGATCTACATGGAGAATTCCAAGTGGAGGAGATCAATATTGGTAAACGAAAAAAAGATCAGTCTTTTGCAAGGCTGCTTGTAAAGGGGAAAAATCAGAAGCATCTAGACGAGATTTTAGAAACTGTGTATAGAGAGGGAGCAGTATCAAAAATACAGCAAGAAATAACATTAAAAAAATCTCCAAAAAATTGCGTTATGCCAGATAATTTTTACAGTACAACAAACAATCACACTCAAGTTTTCTATAAAGAACAATGGATACAGGTTGAAAATATGATGATGGACAAGTGTATCGTCGTAAAGCAAAACAGAGCGTTTTGCGTACCTGTTAGAGATATTAAAAAAGGAGACATGATAATTGTTGGAGAAAAAGGAATTAAAATCACACCCCCTGAGCGTCCAAGAGAAGGAGTTAATGTATTTGAGTTTATGGGAAGTTCAAGTTCTAGTGAACGTCCAACACAACATATTGCAAAACAAGTTGCAGACGACATATACAATACCAAAAAGAATGGCGGTAAGATTGTCATCGTTGGAGGTCCTGCAATTGTACATACTGGTGCAGATGATGCAGTATCAGAATTAATTAGAGCAGGGTATATCGATGGAGTCCTAGCTGGAAATGCACTTGCAGTCCACGATATAGAATATGCTACTCTGGGAACATCACTGGGAATGAATGTTCATGATGCAACTCTTGCATATCACGGTCATAGAAATCACATGGATACGATTAATGCAGTATTCAAAGCAGGTTCCATTGCAAACATGGTAAAAACCAAGAAACTCAAAAAAGGAATAATGTATGAGTGTATAAAAAATAAAGTTCCATTTGTGTTGGCAGGATCTATTAGAGACGATGGTCCACTACCTGATG
>NZ_MU078693.1:316570-320801 GCF_014078525.1 Nitrosopumilus sp. b3 | reverse complement strand
GTGATACTGATGCTGCAGTAAGTGTGGTGAGTGTGTCAGATGGGGTGAGTGTCTCTGTTAGTGTTGCAGATGAAGATTTAGCTGCAATTATTGTATCAGTTACGGACAAGATTTCAGATATTGAATGAATGAATGCTGCTTGTGTTGTCAATGAATCTGAAATAGATATTGATTCAGTTAGGGTAACTGTTTTTGGTAAAAAGTCAATTACTTGATATGTAATTTCGAAATCAGATGCTGCATTTCCTCGAATTACTCTAACAGTATTTTGATTAATCACTTCGAGAGTTGCCTGTAATTCATCTATTGCTCCTGCTGTTGAGTTACTTGTAGTTCCAGTTCCACATCCAAATGGAGTACAAACAGTACCAATGGCAAATGCTCTACTCATATCTGCAATTCCATTATCAAGTGCGAATGTATTGCTAGCCACACCTGCAGATTGTGTATGATTACCATGTCTAATTGTTGCAAAGCCTTCAGGCAGTTGAATTAAAGTCCAGTTAATGTCGATATCATTGCCATCAGATGTATTTCTAGTAAAGACCAGGTTTCCACTCTCTGCAATTGTTGCTCTAATGTAGGATGTATAGGGTAGATAGTTTGGATTTACTTCATCTTTATTGAATGAAACAAATAGTAAACTGCGTGTTCTGTCTATTGCAGTAAAGTCAACTCCTGCATCAAGGGTAGTTGCAGTAGAGCCTGATGTAATTTGTGTTTGACCCCTTTGTGACAAGACATTCAGATTGTTCCAATCAAATACGCCCAGATATGCAGTTGTGTCTCCAGATCCTGGATCTGTTCTAACATTCCACTCCCATTGAGTACTACTAGTCAATCTTACTCGTTCGAGCTCTTCATCACCTACGGATGATTCATTAGCATCGTGAGTATGTCCTTGTAACCAATCCATTGTTTCTCCAAGATCCACAGTTTGACCAATGTTGTTAGTTACAGTAGTAGCAGTTTCTGAGTTTGGATTGATGTAGGTTGTTGTATGCGAATCAACTAATGCAGCAGTGCCAAATTCTGTTATGTAACATACATAATTTGCTGGAGAAACACCAGAATGAGAAGTTGCATGAATTCTAAGAATTGAATTGCTTACAATCTCCCATGCTTTGAATGATTCAGAGTGATCATTTGTCACAGAATGTCTAAAGGAACAAAGTGCAAATGCTCTATCATAGTCAGCAAGTGGTGGTGAAATTGTTACATCAAGAGAATCACCATCAGATGCCTGATATGTCCCTGTAAGAGTTCTTACTGAAAGAGGTCTTGCATCAGGATCACTTCCGACAGGTCTATTTTGTGAATCTATAACATCTGATAAATTCAAAGTTTCAGATAATGTGAAAGTCACGTCAGCAATAGGTGATACAAAGTCAGATGAAGTGAGTGTTTCATCTAGTGTTATAGCTGTTATAGTTGTGATTGATACAGTATCAGATGACGTTAATGTTTCTGAAAGAGTCATAGAAAAAGATATGCCACCACTTGAAATATCTGAAAACGAGAATGTTTCAGAAAGACTTCTTACATACATCATCTGTGTAGAGAGCTGATCAATTATGCTAAGAATCTCTTGGACTATTGCTCTTTGTACTAGTATTACACTCCAAATTTTTGGTGAGGTTGCACTTTCTTCAAACCAGGTAGAAAGAATTCTTTTATCATGAGATAAAGTCATGGATAATGCTTGGTAGTTACCAGTAGAGGTAGAATCCTTTGTTGCAGTATCCCAAGAACTTCCATTGTCTGTAGATACTCTATGGTAAACATTTTTGTTAGTTGCTGTTGTTCCATTGATATATCCTGCATAGACATCACTTGATACAGAATCTATTGCAAGTGATGTATCCATAATTATATTTCCAGCTGAAGCAGTTACTGGTTTTGTCAATGTAGACCATGATGAGTCATACTTGTAGGCTCTAACTTCACTTGTACTAGCAGTACCAGGATTTACAACTGCAGATACAAACAGTACATTATCAGGTCTTACTGCACCAGCAATTGTATTCTCATATGTAGTACTGTCAACTATACCAGTATCAATAGTAGTCCATGAACCACTCCATGATGAACTACTAAAAATTTTTGATAGTAATTCATGTGTACCATCATTTTGGTGTACCAACATAATATCTCCACCTGTTAATGGAAGAAGAACCAGTGCAAATTCACCATCTTCTGTAGAACCCCATGGATGCGAACCGGCACTAGTCCAGCTTGATGTACTTGTACAAGAACCAGAACATTCTCTTATTGAAGAAAGAGTAGACTTAGGAGATGAGTTATCAACTGTTCCTGCATATACTGTTCCATCTGTGCCTACAGTTATTGTAATGTCACTTGATGATGCAAGACGACCAAGACAGCTAGAAGAACAACCATTTTCATTTGTTACTGTATCAATTTGACCACTAAAGGAATTTGTTGCAGGATTAAACTGGAAATACCATATTTTATCTTGAGCAGTACCATATGATGCAAGATGAATTATTTTGTTTGTCAAACCTGGAGTCCATGGTTCATACCATGCTGCAACACCCTGGAATGTGCCTGATTTAATTACAGTTTTTGCCTGCCATGTTATTCCACCATTATTTGAATATTTGAATGCCACATCAGCATTATCATCTATGAAAAATTCGTATATGTGACTACCATTTACTGACACTGATCTTTGTTGTGATTTGTTATGATGATCCCTGAGAAGGCTGATTGCAGAAGCAATAGCAATCTGTGGATCAACTGCAACAAACCAGTTTCTAGCCTCAGTAAATGTTGGAATTCCCTCTTGGTCAATTTGTATTTTACCTAATGCATATAATTCTGGAGTGATCAAAGGAACAGAATAAGCATATCCTACTTCAACAAAATTATCTACTGGAGTGATTGTCCAAGAAATCTCTTTTTTGTTTCCGATTGTTTTAACAGTTCCATCTGTCTCTGTTATTTCAAATTCTGCTGGGACAAATTCTTTTATTGTCAGAGGGCTATCACCTACAAAAGAGGTAATTTCTAATTCTACATCAAATACATTTCTATAATTGAATGGATCGATTTTACTTTCTGTATGTCTTACAATATCATAATCAAAGCTTTCTTGCACTACAAAATATGTTGAGAAAACTGCAATTCCTGTCTCTGTCTCAGCAGAAATATTTATAGTATAATTTCCATTAATGGCTGGTTCATATGTAGCATCATACAAACCACAATCAGGATTTTTAATTATTCCGTTTTCTGTTGAAAGAGTAGTAGTTGCTAATTCAGGATCTGTTATAGCCATTGATATGTTTGAATCACAGACAGGATTTCCTGTAGAGTTTAATACCACAATTATAAATTCAGCAAGATCATTTGGTTTGTAAATACTTTTTACAGTATTGACTGATACAAGACCCCAAGCAAATTCATTTTCGCTTATGTATTGTTTTCCATTTACATTAAGAATTGTTTTAATTTTATAAACTCCTGGCTTTGCATCTGTTGGATCAATCTTAATGTTGAATTTACCTTCTCTTTGTTTTTCAAATGTTACATCTAGTTCAACTTTATTATTATGGGCATCATAGATCTCAGCTGTAATAGTTTCAGCATCTACCCAATTGTATTTTTGTTTCTGATGTTTATTTGTAATCTTTTCTAATTTTAATAAAACAGAATTTAATTTGTCAATCTTCTTTTGTTTTTTAGTTTCTTTAATTTCGTTTTCAATTTGTTCCATTAAGAGTTTAATCTTGCTTTTGATTGCATCTAATTGAGCTTCTGAAACTGTTTCACTTTTTTTGATTTGCTTGATTTGTTTTTGAATTTGTTTAATTTTTGCTTTTATTGAGGTGCCATCATCTTTTGCTGCATCTGCCTCAGGAATTGGCAATACAAACAATCCAAAGATATCATCTAGTGGTGATGAATTTAGGGCACTATCAATTCCGTCTTCAGCAGTTTCTATGGAAACATCAAGATTTTCAAGATCTTGAGCCATGGCTTCAGATTCATCATAAAATTCAAAGATAATTTCGGCATCTTCAGAAATTGTGAATGTCTCTTTTACAGGCGTCAAAATTGGAGAAATTTCAGGCACAACTATGCTTATCAAAGTGGTATTTTGGGCCTGAGCGCGAATATAGGAGAGTGAGTCTGAGAGAGATAATTGTGCCTGTAGAGAATCAGATGCAGTTTGTGCCTGTAGAGAGTTAGTATCATTTTGTGCCTG
>NZ_MU078693.1:314307-316562 GCF_014078525.1 Nitrosopumilus sp. b3 | reverse complement strand
CATTTTGTGCCTGGGAGTGAATATAAGAAACTGAGTCTGAGATGGATAGTTGTGCCTGTAGAGTCTGATTAGTAGAATTTAGGTATATTCCAGCCTCAATTTCCATTTCACGAATAATATCATCTAAACTCTTTGTTTGAGTAGTGTGAGAATCAATTCCACTAGAATACAATTGCTCAATTTGGGTATCCGATATTGCAGAATCAAACAAAGCGACATCATCAATCATGCCTGAGAACATGTTGTTTGGGACTAGAACACCAGATTTTGTAGTCATATAGGCACCAACTACAATGCTGCTATCTGATGAAATACTGTCAATATCTACCGTTTCTAGCTGGCCATCAAAGGAGAGTGACAAAATACCATCAATTTGTTTTGTGCCTGTAATTTGACCATTAATGTAGATACTAAGAGTTTGATTGCTAAATGAGGCTACAACATGTGTCCATTCCTCAGGAATTTGGGAATTGGATTGAATTTCTGACCATTTTATTCCATCAAAGATAGAGAATTTTGCTGCATGGCTAGATGGTTGGTTATCAACTGATAATGAAAATGATTTTTCCTTACTAACCACAGTGAATTCTGGAGAACCTTGAGAGTAATCTGGCTTTATCCAGGCTCCAATTACAAGGGATTGTAAATTATTCGTAGAATTTTCATTTAGATGGATAAAATCTTGATCGCCATCTAAAAGAAGCGAGTTTTCATCATTGATTTGTGCATTATCAGATGCAGTTCCATTTTCTATGGAATCAAATGGTAATGATAGTGTTGCATCATTAATTGTAAATCCAGGCGTGAAAATTATTTCCAGTACATCAGAGATGGACATGTTTGAATCAGTAGAGGATGAATCAGTCTCATCAGGAATTGTGTTGCCTGTGAATTGAGACAATGTTACGCTGAGAATATCAGAGATGGACATTTGATTAATTGATTGTGAAGAATGTGTTTGTGAAGTAACATGCTCAGAAAAATCTATTCCCAATAAATTACTATCAATATCAGAAGTGTTTGTAAAATTTTCTTGAGAAACTATTTCTGTATCTTCTAGTTGTGAAATAATTTCTGTACCATTATCCATTTCTGCAAATGCGTATCCCCAATAAGATGAAGAGATTGACATTGGAGTTATTACAGCTGATGAAAGAAGAATTACAATAAAAGCAAAAGTGAAAAATTGTTTAATTTGATAAAATTTAGTTTGTTCGTTATCATAACGAATTAAGACAAAACCTGCAAAAGGTATCAATAATATTAATAATATTGGATTATTAGGATCAAAAATTTGATCGTTTAGTATCTTAATATTATTTTGAATTAAAATATTGTGATCGTTATTTTTAAAATTTAAAATTAGATTTCCTGATTCAAAAATATTTGGAATCAGATCATTTATTCCAAAATATAACTTATCAAATAATTGGGAATGATCCATCAATATTTGAACATCATCTACAATTTCTTCATGTGAAACTAATGTCGATGGAGGAAGATTATCTAAAAGTTCTGATTCATTAATTTTCAATTTTGATTGTCTATCAAGAATTCTTTCCATCATTATTTTTCTGTCAGAATCATACTTGATCAAAATAATTTCTTCATGCAATGAATTATTAGATGCAGAAATTTTTTCTTGTAATGAAACTGAATGGTTTTTCGATTGATTAAATTGTTTTTTTGTTTCAGTGAATCCAATTTTTTCTGTTAAACCAACTGTAAAGCTTTTTGATTTTAATTCAGTATTTTTTGTAGCTAATTCAAAATTTTCTGGAGCTGATTGTGCAATTGCATAATCAGCTCCAGATGAAAGTGTTGACAGAACTAAAATCAAAAACATGGATATGGCTAGAGATTTCAGATCTGTTCACCTCCTAAAATTTTAGGATATGGAAATGAATTTGAGAAAACTCTAGAGAAATGAATTTTTGTAAAACTTACGTTTACAGATGTACTAAATTCAAGTGCCATATCCAACAAAATTTACTCGGATCAAAGCATAAAGATCAAGGAAATTTCAAGAAATGTACAGATCCATGATGGAAAAATTTGATTTTAGAGAGCCCAAAGTGGAATTTTGGTTTTTTACAAAAATGATCTATTAATTTTAGATTCTTAAAAAATCCTAAAAAAAATTTAAAAAAAATAAATTATTAAATCATGTTGTTGTAATGTTGTTTGTCAAATTGTAAACAGTGTAATGTTGTTTGTCAAGTTGTAAACAGTGTAATGTTGTTTGTCAAGTTGTA